>JACCTM010000383.1 GCA_013812385.1 Geodermatophilaceae bacterium
GCGCCGAAACTATCCTGCACGAGCTTGCGCATATGTGGTTCGGCGACCTGGTGACCATGCGCTGGTGGGACGACCTGTGGCTCAACGAGTCCTTCGCCACCTATGCCAGCGTCGTGTGCCAGGCCGAGGCCACCAAGTACCGCACCGCTTGGACCACGTTCGCCAACATCGAGAAGACCTGGGCCTACCGCCAGGATCAACTGCCCTCGACACACCCCGTGGCTGCCGACATCCCAGACGTGGAAGCGGTCGAGGTCAACTTCGACGGGATCACCTACGCCAAGGGCGCCTCGGTGCTCAGGCAGCTGGCCGCCTACGTCGGTCAGGACCAGTTCTTCGACGCCATGAAGGTGTATTTCAAGCGGCACGAGTACGGGAACACGACCTTCGCCGACCTCCTCGCGGTGCTGTCCGAGGTTTCCGGCCGGGATCTGTCCGACTGGTCGGAGATGTGGTTGGCCACCAGTCAGGTGAACACGTTGCGACCGACCTACGAGCTCGACACTGACGGAAACTACTCGTCCTTCGCGGTCCTGCAGAGCGCGGTACCCGAGCATCCAGTGCTGCGCCGGCACCGGCTGGCAGTCGGGCTCTACTCAGCCGGACCGCAGGGTGTGGTCCGCACCAAACGGGTGGAGTTGGACGTCGAGGGCGAACGAACCGACGTGAGCGACATCGTCGGTCTGCCGGCCGCCGATCTGGTGCTGGTCAACGACGACGACCTCACCTACGCCAAGTTGAGGCTGGACGACCGATCCCTGGCCACGCTTATCGACCGGATCGGGGAACTGACCGACTCGCTGGCCAGGACGTTGTGCTGGTCGGCGGCCTGGGACATGACCCGCGACGCGGAATGGGCCGGCCGGGACTACGTCCGGCTGGTTCTGGCCGGTATCGACGCGGAGGACGAGATCAGCGTCGTTCAGGCTCTGCTACGTCAGGTGCAGACGGCCCTGGCCACGTTCGTCGATCCGTCCCGGGCCCCGACCGGCTGGGCACAGCTGGCCGACAAGGCCTGGCAGGGCCTCCAAGGCGCCCCCGCCGGCAGTGACGTCCAACTCGCGTGGTCACGGACCTTCGCTGCCGCTGCGCGCACCGATCAGCACGCCGACCGGCTGCGGGCGCTGCTCGACGGATCGCTCAGCATCGATGGCCTGACCGTCGATGCTGAGGCGCGTTGGGCACTGCTCAACGGGCTGGTGGCGATCGGGGCCGCCGGTGACGCGCAGATCGAGGACGAGTTGCAGCGTGATCCCACCTCGACCGGTCAGCGTCGAGCGGCCACAGCAAGAGCCTTGCAGCCCGCCTCAGAGGCCAAGGAACGCGCTTGGGCGCTGGGCTTGTCCGAGGACGTCCCGAATGCCGTCCAGGAGGCCACCCTGCTCGGCTTCTGGCATCCCGCCCAGACCGAGATCTGCCGTCCGTACGCGGACCGGTTCTTCGCCGAGGTCGATGAGATCTGGGAACGTCGCCCGGGTGAGATCGCCAAGAACGTTGCGGCCTATCTCTTCCCGGCTGTCGTGGAGCAGTCGACGCTGGACGCCGCTGATGCCTGGCTGGCCGAGGAGTCACACCCATCGGCGCTGCGCCGGCTGATCACCGAGTCCCGGGACGGGATCGCTCGAGCGCTTCGATGCCAAACCCGAGACGCCCAAACCGACGGCTGAGCATCGGGTCGGGGGCTCAGCGAAGCCGTGGGGGGTGTCCTGCTTGATCGGACAGCATCCGGAGTCCGTTCACGATCCCACCGACCAGATCACCTGACCCAAAAGCAGCGGTCATCGACAGCGCCGCCAGCGCGCAGGATCGGTCCGGCAGCCGCTTGGCCGAAACCTGACCGGTGACGATCTCGAGAACGCGCTGTCCTGGGTCAACGGCCAGCAACACTCCGTTGGCCGCCTTGGCACCGAGCCGCGGGAACAGCGCCTCCGCCGTGACTCGCGTATCACCGGCCAGCGCCCCGACATAAACGGTGAAGCTGATCCCGGTCTCCCGGCTGGCCATCGTCAACGCCTCGTCGAGGCGCTCGAGCTGTTTCATGCTGAACGGACCGGGGTCGTGCGCTCGGTCGGCGCCGGTCGTGGTGGCGGCAGCGTGCGGCGACATCGCCTCCGGACCCTCTGATGTCACAGTGCCGTGAGTGCTCATGCGCGGCTCACCAGGTTCCTCTCGCGCCGCCGGCGGCCGTGGGCGCCGGCGGCGCTGACGTGACCGTCCGAGCCGATACTGCGGCCGGGAGTTGCGGGCGAGCGGGCCCGCGTTGCGACAGGTCCTGCACGGCAAGCGGATGCGGTGCGTACCAGACGGGCTCGTACGGCCATTCCCGCCCCGGACGATAGCGCGGACCGCGGGTATCCCCCCGACCCCAGATCAGGAGTGCCATGACGCCGACCGCTGCCGCCGGAGCCACCACGAACACGAGGATCGTTTCCACCACGCTCACGCCGACAACCTAGCGAATCCCGGTCCTGCGTCCAGACTCAGCACGATCACCAGACCGGTGGCCGTCGATGAGCCCACGGCTGTACCTCCTCCAACTGCGCGGACAGCGCGATGAGGGTGGCCTCGTCCGCCGGCCGGCCGACCAGCATCGACCCGACGGGCAACCCGCCCTCGGTCCAGTACAGCGGCACGCTGACCGCCGGTTGACCCGTCAGGTTGTAGACCGCCGTGTAGGAGGCGTAGCGCTTCTGCCTTTCGAAGTCCGGTCCACCCGGCCCGTCCTGCACGAACCAGCCGATCGGCCGCGGGGGCATGGAACAGACCGGGGCCAGGACGACGTCGTAGGCGGCAGTCTGTTCGACCCAGTGCCGGGCGAACAACCGAAGGGCATAGAGGGAGTCCATCGCCTGCTTCGCGCTCAGTGCCATGCCACGATCTCGCAGGTAGGCGGTCAGGGGCTGGAGATCACGTACCTGGCTGTCGGTGATCGGGAGGGACGTTCCGGACAGGGACCATACGATCTCGAAGTCGTCGACCACCTTGCCGGTCAGCGGCGGCGTGGGCAGGTCCTCGACGTCATGACCCAGCTGCTCGAGCAACACCGAGGTTGCCGACCATGCCCTTTCAACCTCTGAGTCGACCTCCGCGCCCGGCATCCCGGATTCCAGATAACGGCCGATGCGGAGTCGCCCGAGGTCCCGGTCGGCGTAGGACAGAAACGTCTCGCCGTTCCCGAGTGGCGGGGCCCAGTGCGGGTCACCCGGCGCCATGCCGGCCATCGCGTCCAACATCGCGGCTGCATCCCGGACCGTACGGGCCAGGGGTCCTTGCACCGACAGACCCGTGGTATCCCCGCCGAGGGGTCCGCTGCTGATCCTGCCCCGGCTGGTCTTGATGCCGAAGATCCCGCAACAGTTGGCCGGGATGCGGATCGAGCCCCCGCCGTCCGAGCCCAGGGCGATCGGCACAAGACCGGCCGCGACAGCCGTCGCCGACCCGCCGCTGGATCCCCCGGACAGCCGGTCGGTGTTCCACGGGTTGCGCGCCGGCCCGGCGAACGCGGGCTCGGTGTAACAGGGGAAGCCGAACTCCGGCGTAGCGGTCTTACCCAGACTGATTGTCCCGGCCGCGCGCAGTCGCTGCACCGACACGTCGCTGACGTCGGGAACGAACTCGCGCATCGTGACCGAGCCGAACGACGTCCGTACCCCAGCTGTCAGGTTGAGGTCCTTGAGCGCCGTGGGTACGCCGTGCAGCGGCCCGAGATCCTCCTCGGCGAGGACGGCACGCTCCGCGTCAATGGCCTGCTCGCGCGCCTGATCCGTCGTGACAGTGAAGAACGCGCCGAGGCCGGCGTACGGATCATCCGGGCGGTCGAGAGTCGAAATCCGGTCGAGGTAGTGCTCGACCAACTCGACCGGGCTCAGAGCACGTTCACGGATGGCCGCGGCTTGGTCCAGCGCGGTGAGTTCGTGGGGTTGGGTCACGGCCGCACGCTACGACGATTCGCTGCCAGCATTTGGAGGGGGTGGCTGGGCGCGCCTGCGCCGCTCAGGCGCTGACCGGCTCAGCCGGATCGAGCCATTCCTGCCAGGTCACGTCGGTGATCCCTTGGCTGTGCAGGTGCCATGAGGCCCCGCGCGGTGCCTGAGGGGCGGTCCGCAGCCGCCAGCCCATCTCGGCCAAAGTTCGGTCTGCCTTGGCGTGGTTGCAACGCCGGCAGGCGGCAACGACGTTGTCCCAGCTGTGCGTTCCGCCCCTACTACGCGGGACGACGTGATCGATGCTGGTTGCCGTGATTCCACAGTAGACACACTTGCCGGAGTCGCGGGCGAACACCGCGCGTCGGGACAAGGGCGTCCGCCCGAGGTAGGGAACCCGGATGTAGCGCGTCAACCGGATCACCGCCGGCACCGCAACCGACAGAGTGGCACTGTGCATGGCCTCGCCGCTGTCCCGGACGGATTCTGCCTTCGCGGACAGGACCAGCACGACCGCCCGACGTGCGGACACGACGCACAGCGGTTCATACGTCGCATTGAGAAGCAAGGTCACCGAACCCCGAGCCATGCGTCACCTCCGCAGGCGCCCGCTGCGATTCCCGCCGGCTGCGAGCCCGGACCGGGCGACCATGTGGCCATATCATGCCCGGCCGATCCGTGGATTTGCGCACGGGTTTGCGCGTGGCGGTCCAGACAGCACTCCGGCGAGGCGCGTACGAGCCGGCCTGGCACGCTGGTCGGGTGATGAATCGGCTGGTGACGATGTCCGGTGTCAACGCGCTGCCGGCCTGGCTGGCCGAGCGCGCCGAGGCCATCGGCACCACCTCGGCGAGGATCTTGGTGATCGTCCTGGCCGCCCTGGTGACCCGCCTGCTGTTGCATAGAGCGATCGGACGGCTGACCGCGCGTACCGCCAGCGGCGACACGCCGGTCATCCTGCGGCCGCTAAGTGCCCGGGCTCGCAACAGCCTCCGGGATTCGGTCATCCCCAGCGAGCGACGCAGCCAGCGAGCCGCGGCGATCGGCTCGGTACTGCGCAGCTTCACCTCGATCGTGATTCTCGCCATCACGGTCGTACTGATCCTCGGTGAACTCGGCATCAATCTGACCCCCATCGTGGCCAGTGCCGGGGTGGTCGGCGTCGCCCTCGGCTTCGGCGCCCAGAACCTCGTCAAGGACTTCCTGTCCGGTATCGGCCTCATCCTCGAGGACCAGTACGGCGTCGGCGATGTCGTCGACCTCGGCGAGGCGAGCGGCACGATCGAGGGTGTGGGCCTGCGGACAACCCGGCTGCGGGACAACGCCGGCGTCGTCTGGTACGTCCGCAACGGAGAGATCATCCGGGTCGGTAACAAGAGTCAGGGCTATGCCCAGGTGGTCATCGACGTTCCGGTGGCGCACGAGACCGATCTCGACCTTGCCCGGCAGGCGATGCAGGAGGTCGGGAACGCACTGGTGCACGACGAGGACTGGGCGAACAAGGTGCTGGGAGAGGCAGAGTCTCTCGGCGTCGAGCAGATCACGGCCGTCGCGATCATCCTACGTCTGCAGGTGCGCACGACCACGGCCGATCAATGGCGGGTGGCCCGCGAACTGCGGCTGCGCATCGCGCAGCGATTCAGCGAACTCGACATCGCCAGTCCGACACCGATCATGGGCATGGGGATGGGCAGCGGCGATCCGGGGCAGGCTGCACCCGGTGACAACCGGTAACGCTGCGTCCACAGTTCGCGCACGGCGACCGGCGAAGATGCGCCCGGATGCGGCAGGCTGATCACCGTGACCGGGCCGCAAGCGTCACCGGGCGAACGTCCGGCGACCTACCACGAGGTCTTCGGTGTCGGTGAGTTCCGCTACCTGTTTGTGGCTCATCTGCTGTCCCTGATCGGTGATGAACTAGCCCGAGTCGCCCTGGCCATCCTGGTCTTCGACTCGACCGATTCGCCGTTCCTGGCTGCTGCAACCTTCGGGATCAGTTACGCACCATGGATCCTTGGCGGCCCCCTCCTTGCGGCGTTCGCTGACCGCTTCCCCCGGCGCTCCATCTTGGTGCTCACCGATGTCGCGCGTGGGCTGGCGGTCGCCTTTCTGGCGATCCCGGGACTACCACTCTGGGTCTTGTTGGCCATGCTTTTCCTGGCCTCGCTTCTGGCGCCACCCTTCGAGTCGGCACGCTCAGCCCTGATGCCCGATGTGCTCGAGGGCGATCGGTACGCGGTCGGCACGTCGCTGACCAACATCAGTTCCCAACTCGCGCAATTGCTTGGTTTCCTCGGCGGTGGCGTCCTGGTGTTGCTCATCTCGGCGCAAGGCGCCTTGCTGGTGAATGCCGTCACGTTC
>JACCTM010000392.1 GCA_013812385.1 Geodermatophilaceae bacterium
GCACGATGCCACTCGGCACCGTCCCAGGCGGGGGACCGTCACCTCACTTCAACAGACCTCGGGACAACCTCAGGTAGTCCACGAAGAGTCCGAGTCCACTGCACACGTCCCGGCTGGGGTCGGCGGGTCGCTGCTGGATGAGTTGGTCCGGGATGGCGCCCGGGTGATGCCCTCTCTGTCAACATGGGGTGAGGCATCAGGACCGTCCTGATTAGTGCCTTGGAGGGCGGGGAGGAGTTCATGATCATGAGCACGACGATGACAGTGGACACGGCCGCCCGGCAGGCTGGGCTGATGGACGAAGTCCCGGACCCGCAGGTTCCGCAGCGGGCGCGGCGGCGCACATACACCGCGAGGTACAAGCGTGACGTGCTAGCCGAGTACGAGGCGTGTGACCGGGCCGGCAAGGGGGCCTTGTTGCGCCGTGAGGGCCTGTACACCTCGCTGATCAGCGCCTGGCGTGACCAGCGCGACAAGGGCGCGATGGCGGGCCTGGCCCGTCCTGCGGGTGCGCAGCCGGCCGGGCCCGCCGAGCAGGAGAACGCCCGGCTTCGGGTCGAGAACGAGCGGCTGGCGGGCGAGCTGGGCAAGGCCCGAGCCGTGATCGAGGTGCAGGGAAAACTCTCGGCTCTGTTGGACACCCTCGCGACCAACAGCAGCAGGAACGACAGCGAGCGATGATCGACGACGCGATCACCGAGCTGACCCCCACCGTGGGGGTCAAGGCCGCCTGCGCGGCGGTGGGACGCCCGCGGGCCAACCACTACCGCCGGCACCGCAAGTCCCCGGCCCCACCCCGCCCGATCCGTCAGCGCGCCGAGCAGCCGCGGGCGCTGTCCGCCGCCGAGCGTCAACAGGTCCTTGACGTCCTGCACGGTGAGCGGTTCGCCGACATGGCCCCCGGCGAGGTGCACGCGACCCTGCTGGACGAGGGCACCTACCTGTGCTCGGAATCGACGATGTACCGGATCCTGCGCGAGCAGGGGGAGGTTCGTGAACGTCGTCGCCAGGCCACCCACCCCGCGAAGGTCAAGCCCGAGCTCGTCGCAGACGCCCCGAACCGGTGCTGGAGCTGGGACATCACCAAGTTGCACGGCCCCAAGAAGTGGTCCTACTTCTACCTGTACTCGATCATCGACATCTACTCCCGCTACACCGTCGGGTGGATGGCCGCCACCCACGAGTCCGCGGCCCTGGCCGAGCGGTTGCTCGCCGACACCATTGCCAAACAACGCGTCCAGCGTGACCAGCTGACCATCCACGCCGACCGGGGCTCGTCGATGGCGTCCAAACCGGTCGCGTTCCTGCTCGCCGACCTCGGCGTCACCAAATCCCACTCGCGCCCGCACACCTCCAACGACAACCCGTTCTCCGAGGCGCAGTTCAAGACCCTGAAGTACCGGCCCGACTTCCCCGCCACCTTCGGCTCGATCGAGGACGCCCGCGCGTTCTGCGACACCTTCTACCGCTGGTACAACCAGCACCACCGGCACTCCGGGATCGCGATGCACACCCCGTTCGACGTCCACCACGGCAACGCCGCCACAGTCCACGTGTCGCGCGTCAGACTTTGTGGCAGGACGATTGAGTCAGTCCTGAAGGAGAGTCAGACATATGGGAAGACCACCACCGATTCCGGCGGAGAAGAAGACCCGGGTCGTGTTGAGCGTGATCGCCGGCGAGCTCACGGTCGCCGAGGCCGCTCGGCGGGAGAAGGTCAGTGAGCAGTCGATTGGCCGTTGGAAGGCCGACTTCCTCGAGGCGGGCAAGACCGTGCTCGTGGCAGGCAGGTCCGGGCCTACGAGCCGGGAGGAGCAGCTCGAGGCCGAGGTCGCTGACCTGACCCACGCGTTGGGTGAGGCCGCGGTCGAGATCCGGGTGTGGAAGAAGTCCGCGGAGGGCCGCCTGGGCCCTTCGAGGACCTCGAGGTGATCCGCGTCGAGGCGGGCATGTCGACCACGAGGTTCAGCCAGTTGATCGACATGCCCGAGCGGACCTGGCGACGCTGGCAGGCCAAGGCCCGCGCCGGCGGCCAGCCCAAGGGCCGATGGCTCCGGCCGGCCCGTGCCGCGGCACTGGAGCTGGCCAGGAAGCACGCGCTGGCGCACCCGGCGTGGGGACACCGCAAGATCTGGGCGATGGTGCGCCACGACGGTCATGTCGTGTCCGAGGCCACGATCCTGCGGCTATTGCGGGACGAGGGACTGATCCTGCCCGCGCACTACCAGCGCGAACGACGCAAGCTCGCCGAGCGCAGGAAGGCCGCGTTCGCGAACGATCCGACCGGCCCGAACCAGGTGTGGCAGCTGGACTTCTCCGAGTTCGAGACCACCACCGGCGGCACCTGGAGGCTGGCGGGGTGTCGGGACTACTGGAGCAAGTACGAGCACCCCTTCCACGTCTCACCGACCGCGAACCAGCACGACGCGATCGACGCAATCGAGCTCGCCCTGGCCGACTACGAGTCGATGTTCGGCCACCCGATGGTCGATGACTGCCCGGTCGATGTCGAGACCGGAGAGATCTTGCCGGTGGTCACGATCGTGACCGACAACGGCGGTCCGTTCCGCTCCTTCCGGTTCGAGGCCTTCATCGAGCTCCACCCCGAGCTGCACCACGTCCGGACCCGCGTCCGCACCCCAGGGCAGAACGGGTCACGCGAACGCGGGTTCGGCACCTTGAAGTACGAGCGACTGTTCATCGACGAGATCGACGACGCCGTCATGCTCGCCAAGCACGCCGAGGAGTACCGCATCGAGTACAACAACCTCAGGCCACACGAAGCCATCGCCTGGAACCGGCCCACGGAGGTACACCTGGGGCTGGCCGACCCGAAGATCCCAACCTTTCAAACCAAGAAAGTTCTGCCAACTACTTGACGCGGGACACACGCCGCCCGCGCCGACGTCCTGGCCGCCGCCTACAACACCCACCCAGAACGCTTCGTCCGCAAGCAGCCCGAGCCGCTGCCACTGCCCCAGGCCGCCTGGATCAACCAACCCGACCCCCACCTACCACCGGCTCAATAAACCGACCGAGAACATGACCCGATCACGTTGACAGGTTCCGCCCTCTGTGCATCGCGGGATGCCAGTGCATCCGGTCCGCCGCACCGGGGCAGGACTCCAGCAGGTCGATCCGGCAGATCGCGGGCTGCACGGTGG
>JACCTM010000418.1 GCA_013812385.1 Geodermatophilaceae bacterium
GGCGAGTGGTGAACTCGAAGTCGTCGTTCCAGAGGAAGTAGTCGACCTCGGGAAGGCCGCGCTCGCGCAGTATTTCGGCCGAACACAGAATTGACACGAAAGATGCCGATCGGATCGCAGTGGCGCCGATCGCCTCGGCCGCGAGCCGCTCGGCCCGGCCCGCGCCGGGTTTGCGGCGCGGAGTGTTCATCGGGTGGTCGCGACCGTCGGTCCAGACGACCCGGCTGGCCACGATCGCCGGGGCCGGACCGGGGTAGTGCCTGCGAGCCTCGAGCAGTGCCTGCAACGCGGTCGGATGCGGGACGGTGTCATCGTCGAGCAACCACACCGCATCGGGAAAGTATTCCAGAGCCCGGACGATGCCCGCTGCGAAACCTCCTGCACCGCCGATGTTTTCCGCGAGTCGAACCACCTCCACCCGACCGGTGAAGCGGTCGGCCAGCATGGTCGCCGTCTCGTCGGTGGAGGCGTTGTCGATGACGAGGATCTGATCCGGCAGGCTGGTCTGGGCGAGGATCGCGCACAGCGATCTCGCCAACAACTCGGCGCGATTCCAGGTCACGACCACCGCGACGACCCCGGACGGCGCGGGTTGGCTCACTCCGGCGCTGCGGCGGGGCGGCCGGGTCCAGCGGGTCTGCGAGCTCCGACATTGGCCCGCCCATGTTCGACCGAGCGGAGCAGGTGGGACAACATGGCTTCGAAGTCGGCGAGCTTGGCATCCACGTAGCTGTCGACTTCCCGGCGCATCACGTCGGCCTCGGCGGCTGTGGCCGCGCCCAGCTCGTCGGCCCGGGACACCGCACTGCGGTAGATCTCGCTCTCGCTGATCAGCCGCTCCCGCTCGCTGTGACCCTGAGCCAATAGCTCGTCGTGCTCCTGTTGGGCCTGCGCGATGACGTCGGCACGGAGGCGGGTTCCCTCGCTGACCAGCCGCTCGTGTTCGCGCTGTCCGAGCGCCAGCAGCTCGGCCTGGCGTTGCACGGCGATGGCCTGGACGTCCTCCGCGTCCGCTCGCACGCGAGCGGCCAGCGCGTCGGCCTCCTGCCTGGCACGTGAGGTGATCCGATCGGCTTCCACCTGCGCGGCATCGAGCACCTCGCCCCTACGGTCGAGGACCGCTTTGGCCTGGATGACCGCCGGCGGCAGCCGATCCCGCAGCTCGTCGAGCAGGTCGAGGACATGGTCGCGGGGCACCATGGCCGAGGTGGACATCGGCACGCCGCGAGCCTGCTCAATCATCGTGACGATCTCGTCCAGCGTGTCGTAGATGCGATCCATCGGCTAATCCTCTCTGCGCTCGCGAAGCCGTTCGAGCACCGGTGCCGGGACGAGATGGGAGACGTCGCCGCCGAAATGCGAGACGGCCTTGATCAGGCTGGAAGACAGATGACCGTGCTCAGGTCCGGTCGGCATGAACACGGTTTCGATCCCGGTCAGACCGCGGTTCATCTGCGCCATCTGTACCTCGTACTCGAAGTCGCTGATCGCGCGCAAGCCCTTCACGATCACCTCGATCCCCTGGTCACGGCAGTAGTGCACGAGCAGGCCGTGGAAGGAGTCCACGGTGATCCCCGTGAGGTGCGCGGTGGACTCCCTGATCATCGACATCCGGCTGTCGACGTCGAACAAGCCGGCTTTCTCGGGATTGACCAGGACCGCGACGATCAACTCGTCGTAGAGCTGGCCCGCCCGCTCGATGATGTCGAGATGGCCGTTGGTGATCGGGTCGAAAGACCCCGGGCAGACCGCTCTTCTCGACATCTGCGAGCCTGCTCTCACGGGGCGCGACCGTACCAAAGCACTGCCTCCCCATAGCGCCGTTCGCGAATCGGCTGCAGCGGTGTCGGCCACACCCACGGGTCGTCGTGGGAGGAGCGCTCGACGACCAGGACCGCCTGCGCTGCCAGCCACCCCAGTCGGTGCAGGTCCGCGAGGACGCCGCGCAGCTCGTCGGGCGGCAGACGGTACGGCGGGTCGGCGAGGACCACGTCGTACGGCGATGCTGTTCCGGGGACCTGAGCCGGTTGCGCGGCGGCCAACCGCTGCACCGGGCTGATCACCGCGACGGCCCCCTGCAGGCCCACCGATTCGATGTTCGCGCGCAGGGTGGCTGCGACCCGACGGTCACCCTCGACGAGCAGGGCGTGAACCGCGCCGCGGGAGAGTGCCTCGAGCCCGAGCGCGCCTGATCCGGCGTAGAGGTCCAGGACGCGCGCGCCACTCAGCGGCAGAAGCCCGTCGATGCTGGAGAACAGCGCCTCCCGGGCACGATCCGAGGTCGGCCGCGTGACGTCGCCTCGAGGCACGGCCAGGCGGCGACCACGCGCCACACCCGCCACGATGCGCGTCACCGGGTCAGGCCTTGTCGAGGTAGTCGGCGCGGTTGTCCTCGGACAGCCGGGCCACCTGGGCAGCCAGTGCCGGGTGACCGACCAGGTCAGGATCGAGGGCCACCAGGTACGTCGCCTCCTCGCGGGCCTGGGTGATGATCAGTTCGTCATCGAGCAGGGACAGCAGCCGTAGTCCCGATTGCCGCCCCGACTGCGCAGCACCGAGGATGTTGCCCTCCCGCCGGGAGGCAAGGTCGACGCGGGCCAACTCGAAGCCGTCCCGCGTGGCGGCGACTGCGTCCAGTCGAAGGCGGGCCGGACTGTCGGCCGGTGCCTCGGTGACAAGGAGGCAGATCCCTGGGCGTGGCCCTCGGCCGATCCGGCCACGCAGCTGATGCAACTGGCTGACGCCGAACCGATCCGCGTCCATGATCGCCATGACCGAGGCTTCGGGTACGTCGACGCCTACTTCGATGACGGTCGTGGTCACCAGCGCGTCGAGGTCACCGCGGGCGAAGGCCTGCATGATGACGTCCTTGTCGTCCCCGGGCAGCCGGCCGTGCAGGACGGCCAGCCGAAGGCTGGCCAGCGGTCCCCCGCGCAACGTGTCGGCCAGGTCGAGAACTGCCAGCGGTGCGCGCCGGGGCGAGCCGGCATCCTCGTCCCCGGGCGGGGCGTCGTCCTCGGCCGGCGGCTGCGGCGACTCGTCGCCGTCGTCGAGCCTGCCGACTGCACCGTTCCCGGCCGCGCCGGTGCCGATCGCACCGCTGCCGGTTGCACCGTCGTCGCCGATCCGGGGGCAGACGATGAAGGTTCGGCCGCCGGTTCGCGCTTCTTCGACGATCCGGGTCCAGGCTCGGTCCAGCCAGCCCGGCTTATCCCGTACCGGCACGACGCTGGTGTTCACCTCGGCCCGGCCCGCGGGCAGCTCGGTGAGAATCGTGGTCTCCAGGTCGCCGTACACGGTCATCGCCACAGTGCGCGGGATCGGTGTGGCCGTGAGGACCAGGACGTGCGGGGGTGCTGCGGACTTGGCCCGTAGGACATCCCGCTGCTCCACCCCGAAGCGGTGTTGCTCGTCGATCACCACCAGGCCCAGATCAGCGAACTGCACGACCTCCTCTAGCAGGGCGTGGGTCCCTACGACGATTCCCGCCCCGCCTCCGGCCGCCTCGGCCAGGGCTGCCCGCCGCGCCTTGACCGAGAGCGAGCCGGTCAACAGCGTGATCCGGGTGGCGTGCTCCTGGGCACCGAACTCGCCGGAGATTCCCAGCGGTCCGAGCAGACTCCGAAGGGTCCTCAGATGTTGGGCGGCAAGGACTTCGGTGGGCGCCAGGAAGGCGGCCTGTGCTCCAGCGTCGAGAACCTGGAGCATCGCGCGCAGGGCCACAACGGTCTTGCCCGATCCGACCTCTCCCTGCAGGAGGCGGTTCATCGGCTTGTGCCCGCCGAGGTCATGGCTGATCTCAGCGCCGACCACACGTTGTCCCGCGGTCAGCACGAAGGGCAGGCGCGCGTCGAAGGCATCGAGTAGGCCGCCCGCGCGGATCGGCCGTGGAGTCGCGGGATTGACTGCCTGGGCGACCCTGCGTCTGGCGAGGGCCACCTGGACGGTGACCGCCTCATCCCATTTCAGCCTGAGCCGGGCCGGCTCGGCCTCGGCCAGCGACTCCGGTTGATGGATCTGGCGCCAGGCCTCGGTGAGCCCGATCAGTCCGCGACGTTCCCGCATCACTTCGGGCAACGGGTCCTCGACATCGCCGACCGCGTCCAGGACGAGTCGCACACATTCCGCGATCGTCCACGACTGAATGCCGCGGCTGGCCGGGTAGACCGGAATCAGCTGCGAGGCGTAGGTCAGCGCGCTCTCGACCTCGTCCACGGGCTCGCCGGGTTCGGAGTCCGGGTCGAGAGCTGGGTTCGTCGCGCCGAAGATCTTGCATTCGGGATGGGCCAGTTGCAACTGGTTGCCGCGCACGCCGATCTTGCCGGCGAACAGCCCGGTGACGCCGACGGCCAGTTGCTTTGCCCGCCATGGTTGGTTGAAGAACACCAGGGACAGCGAGCGCCGGCCGTCACCCACCACGACGTCGGTGAGCGTCCCGCGCTTGTTGCGCATCCGGCGCTGGGTCACCGACCTGACTCGAGCCACGATCGTCACCTCGTCACCGATCCGCACCGAGGCCAGATCGGTGAGCTTCCCGCGTTCGGCATACCGTCGCGGGTAGTGGCCGAGCAGGTCGTCGACCGAGTGCAGACCCAGTTGCTCGGCGAGCACCGTCGCGGTCTTGCCCCCGAGCAGCCCGCGAAGCGGACTGTCCCTGGTCACCGCGAGCGTCATTCGACTCCGATGAGGACGGGTTGGTGTGGTTGGCCACCCCGGTAGTCCATGACGTCCACGCCGGGATGTGCTTGCCGCAGATGTGCGCGGACCTCGTCGGTGAACCCGATCAGGGCATCCGCGCCGATCACCAGCGTGACGAGTTCACCGCCTGCAGACAGCAATCGATCGAGCAGATCGCAGGTGACCTTGACCTGATCGTTCCCAATCAGCACGACATCGCCCTCGGCCAGACCGAGGACGTCTCCAGCCGCGCACCGGCCGGCCGTGGTCATGGCCTCCCGGGCGGCCACCGTGATCTCGGCCCACCGGGTGGCCGCGGCTGCCTCGGCCATCGCGATGACGACATCAGCGAAGCGCCGGCTGGGGTCGGCGACGGCGATGGCGGCCAGTCCCTGGACCGGGGACTTGGTCGGCACGACGGCAACGTCCTGGCCCCCTTCGCGCGCCTGCGCCGCAGCCACGTCGCCGATCGCCGTCACGGTGGAGTGGTTCGACAGCACGACGACTTCGGCTGCGCCGGTACGGCGAATCGCGGCCAGCACATCAGCGGCGGAAGGGTGCCGCGTCGCGCGGCCGTTGACCACTGATGCGCCCTCGATTACCTCGACCCCTTCCCCGGCGAACAAGCCGGCCAGTCCGGGTCCCGGCGCGACCGCGACCAGGCCGCGGCCGGACCAGGATCCGGTCAGGACGGTGCGCTCGGATTCTGCCGCCCGGCACACCGGTGTACCGCCGGTCCCCTGGTCGGCGAACCGGGTCACGCTGATCGAGTGGGGTCGTCCGGCCCGTACGCCGGCCTCGATCGCGGCGCCGACGTCGTCGACGTGCACGTGGACCTTCCACAGCGCCGACAACTGGGCGCTCGGCGGCAACTGGGGAGACGACAACGGCTTGCGCGTCGGGCCGGTTCCGACGATGACCAGTGAGTCGCCGAGAGCAGCGAGGTCGATGCGCATGGCGTCGACCGCGGCGTCGTCGGCGTCGTCCAGCAGAAACTGAACCTCGTACCCGTACGTGATCTCGAGACCCTGCGGGCGGCCCGGAGCGGACAGATCTGGCACCGGGACTGGCACTGACCCAGCGGCGGGGCCGGGACGTCGCGGGGCCACCGGTGATTGCCTACCCGGAGATGCCCTGCCGCGAGAATCATGGCCGACGACAGTTGTGAACAGGGTGTCAAGCAGCACGCAGAGCCCTCGACCACCGGCATCGACGACGCCCGCACGGGCAAGCACGGGCAGCAGCGACGGGGTGCGGGCCAGGGCCTGCGCGCCGGCATCCGCGGCCGCACGGGTCACGATCGCCAGCCGCGGCCGCGCCTCCGTGGAGGCGGCGGCCATCGCAGCATCAGCAGCGGCCCGGGCCACGGTCAGGATGGTGCCCTCGACGGGTACGGCCACGGCTACATAGGCAAGATCGGTTGCATGCGACAGGGCAACGGCGAGGGCGGCACCGTCGGCCGGGCCCTCACGCCCGAAGCGGTCTGCCAGTCCGCGCAGCAATTGCGAGACGATCACGCCGGAATTGCCTCGCGCACCCAGCAGCGCGCCGCGGGCCATCAGGTCCAAGGCTGCGCCCAGCTCGGCCTGGTGATCGCCCTGATCGAGCGCATCTACGGCCGAGCGCAGCGTCAAGTGCAGGTTCGTGCCGGTGTCCCTGTCTGGCACCGGGTAGACGTTCAGCGCGTCGATCTCGGCAGCGGCCTGAGCCAGCTCGTCGCAGGCCAATCGCGCCCATCGACGTAGGGCACGAGCATCGAAGACCTGCAACGCTCCCACCTCCGCCATTTCGACCGCTTCCGACGGGTGCCCATCGGTGGGCAGCGAGCCTAATCACCGCCACCGACGGCCCGCGATACCGGCGACGAGGGCCTTCGACGCGCCCCGTGTGGCCGGAAAGACCCAGGGTCGGTTATCCTAGGTCGCGCTGCCGTGTCCGAACCCGGTGTGCCGTACGTGCCTTCCATCTCGAGGAGTGATCATCCGTGGCTGCGGTCTGCGACGTCTGTGGCAAGGGCCCTGGCTTCGGTAAGTCGGTGTCGCACTCCCATCGGCGCACCTCGCGTCGGTGGAACCCGAACATCCAGACCGTACGGGCCAAGGTGGGCCCGAGCGCACGCAAGCGGCTCAACGTGTGCACGTCCTGCATCAAGGCTGGCAAGGTCGTCCGCGGCTAGTCCACCGGCTTTCGGGTCACTCCGAGCGCCTGCGCCGCATCGGTGATCACGGAGATGACCGCAGACATCGGCAGCCGGACCGAGTCGATGACCAGGTGATAATGCTGAGCCTCGTTCATCCTGCACCGGTAGAAGTGCCGGACGTAGGCCTCACGGGCAGTGTCGTTGTCCCGGATCAGACGCTCGGCTCGCTGCCGGGTGAGGCCGTGCTCGCGCTGAATGTGGGCCAACCGCGCCGCGACCGGCGCGTCCAAGCGCACGTGTAGTGCGCCCGGCACTCCGGCGAGGACGAGCGCGGCGGCCCGGCCGAGGATCACCGCGCCGCTGCCTTCGGCGATCTCGTGCAGGACTTTCTCGGTCTGTTCCCGAAAGATCCGCTCGTCCGGCACGGGGTTGTACTCGATCGGCCCAGCACCGGCAGCCAGGTCCGGTACCAGGGCCATCGTGGAGATCAGCCGAGTCAACCCCGTACTGATGGTCTCGTCCTTGGCCTCGGCATCGGCGATCGAGACGCCCAGTTTCTCCGCGACCCGCATGGGGATCGCCCGATCGACGAACGGCAAACCCAACGCAACGGCGACAGCCGGCCCGACCTCGCTCCCGCCGGCTCCGAACGTCGCAGAGATGGTCACGACGGTCATTTGGCTCGCCTCCTCCCAGCGCGCGTCCGGCTCGTGGCGCTCAACCCCAGTGCGCGAAACCTGAGCCTGCCAGTTCCCGACCCTCATCGGGCAGACCGGCCACGCGAACGCCGCTGCCTTCCTCGACCCACCCGACCTCACGCCACGGAGCGGGCAGTTCGACCTGCGGCGGGAAACAGGCCAGCAGAGCATGATCGTCGCCTCCGGTGAAGATCCAGCGCAACGGATCTGTATTCATCGCCGTACCGACGTCACGCAGGACGTCCGGGATGGTGAACGCGGCGACGTCGAGAACGATCTGGACGCTGCTGCCCGCGGCCAGTGTTCCCGCATCACGAAGCAGCCCGTCGCTGACGTCGCACATGGCGCTGGCGCCGAGTGCTGCTGCCTGCGGCCCCGCCTCATAGGGCACCTCCGGACGCCGGTAGGCGGCCACCAACGACCCGGGTGACCGGAATCCTCGGCCCAGTACCGCCAACCCGGCCGCTGCGTACCCCAGCCGCCCGGCGATTGCGACCCGATGCCCGACCAGAGCCCCGTCCCGCGTGACCGGTCTGGCCCCCTTCATGTCCCCGAGGGCGCTCACCGCGAGGACCAGTGTCTTGCTCTCGACCACGTCTCCGCCGATCACAGCGGCTCCGAAGGGCTGGCATTCCTCGCGCAAGCCCTCGTACAGGTCATCGAGCCAGGCGACCGGTAGGTCTCCGGGCATGGCCAGGCCAACCAGCAACCCGGTGGGCCAGCCACCCATCGCCACAATGTCGGCCAGATTCGCAGCGGCCGCTCGGTGCCCGATGTCCTTGGGCAGCGCCCAGTCCCGGCGGAAGTGGCGGCCGTCGACGAGGAGGTCGGTGCTGGCCACGAGCAGACCGGCTCCCAGGTTCAGGACGGCGGCGTCATCGCCTGGTCCGACGACGGTCGTATGAGCCAGCCCGGAGCGGGCGATCATTCGCTCGACGGCGCCGAACTCCCCGAGTTCGCTGACGGTGATGGCTGCCTCCTCGTGGGCGTTACCAGGCGGGGAGACAGTACGGCCAGCAGGGAGCCCACCTTGCTCTGGGCAGGGGCAGCGACGGGAGACCGGGCTACCGGGTAGGTTCCTCCCGAACGAGATGACCACCAGTTGCCAACGGCGGCGGCTTCGGTGGCTCACTCGGCCCTCGAAAAGGAGGTCTACCCATGGTCCACGCCTACATCTTGATCCAGACCGAGGTCGGCAAGGCTGCAGCGGTGGCCCGGGCGATCACCGAACTCGAGGGCGTGGCCAGCGCAGAGGACGTGACCGGTCCCTACGACGTCATCGTCCGGGCCGAAGCGCGCAGCGTCGATGAGCTGGGCAAGCTCGTCGTCGCCAAGGTTCAAGGGGTCGACGGGATCACGCGCACGCTGACCTGCCCCGTCGTCAACCTCTAGGCCGCGCAGCTGGCCGACCACGAACCTCCGGCTGCCACCTCAGCCGCACCGATCCCAGGATCGGCCTCGCCTGACCGCTCCCCTTTCCGTCGGGCAGCCTTGCTTGCGACCGCGGTGACCGTACCGGTCGTCGTTGCCCTGTTGGTGATCATCCAGTTCTCGCTACGCAACCTCGAGGACCTAGCCCCGTTGCCGACCCTCGCGCAACCGACGTTGCCGCCTGTCGATGTCGAGACCCCCGCGGTGACTCCTGACGTCGAGGCAGCGTGCACCTCGCTGATCACAACGCTGCCGTTCAGTCTCGACGGTCGGCCGACCCGTCCGGTCCGCTCGACCCTGCCGACTGCGTACGCCTGGGGCGATGATCCGACGATCCTGCGATGCGGAGTGGCCCGCCCGGCGGGCTATCTGGTGGGGGCCAGCACGCTGGCGATCAGCGAGGTCGAGTGGTTCTTCGAGACCGCGGCAGCTGGCACGACGTACACCGCCGTCGACCGCGGGATCTATCTGGAGGTGTTCGTGCCGTCCTCGGCCGACGGAGGCGCGACGCTGGCGATTCTCGCCCCACTCATCATCCAGGCTTTCCCGTACGTTGCGCCGACTCCGGGCTGAAGGCTCGCCGTTTACGCGAGAAGCACTTGAGGATCGATCAATCGGCGAGGGCGGAGCGGATCAACCGGTCGATCAGCTCGGGATAGGACACTCCGCTGGCCTCCCACATCCGCGGATACATCGAGATGGGTGTGAACCCTGGCATCGTGTTGACCTCGTTGATGACTACCTCGCCGCTCTCGGTCACGAAGAAGTCCACCCTAGCCAGCCCCCGTCCGTCCAGGGCGCGAAAGGCTCGTACGGCGTAGTCCCGGATCTGTGCGGTGATGTCGTCGGGCAGGTCAGCGGGCACGTCGAACTCGCAGGCGTCGTCGAGGTACTTGGCCTCGAAGTCGTACCACTCGTGCCCGTGCACGACCTTGATCTCGGCGGGGACGCTGGCCCGGATCTCCACCGGCTCCCCCGGTGCTCGGACCTCTGCCAGGATTCCGCACTCGATCTCCCGGCCGGAGATCCCGGCCTCGATGAGGACCTTCGAGTCAACCGCGCGAGCCTTCGCGACCGCGTCCGGAAGTTCCGACCAGTCTGAGATCTTGGTGATCCCGATGCTGGACCCGGCGCGGGCGGGTTTCACAAAGGCCGGCAATGAGATCCGAGCCCGTTGGTCGGCATCGAGCTCGGTGCTGTCCCCCCGACGGAGCACGAGGTATTCACCGCTTGGAAGTCCCTCTGCGGCAAGCAGTTTCTTGGTGAACTCCTTGTCCATTGCGGCCGCGCTGGCGAAGACACCGGCGCCGACGTAGGGGAGCCCGACTATCTCGAGCAGCCCCTGGATCGTGCCGTCCTCGCCTTGCTCGCCGTGCAGGACCGGAAAGACGACGTCCACCTGGGCCAGCTCGCCGATTCCGCCGGCGGCACCGTCGAAGACCCGAAGTCCGCGCTGGGCTGGGTCGTTGTTCAGGGCGACGGACTGGCCCGTCGTCACCTCCGGAAGCTCACGGCCATGGATCTGCAGCTCCGTGGGATCGTCGGGTAGCAGGAGCCAGCGACCGTCTCGGGCGATGCCCACCGCCAGTACGTCATAGGTCTCGCGATCGATGGCGCCGAGGATGCTGCCGGCGGACACACAGGAGATCGCGTGTTCGGGACTACGCCCCCCGAAGACGACCGCCACGCGGGTCTTTCCAGGCCTCCCCGACATGCGCGCGACCCTATCGGCACGGGCCGAACGTCGGGCCAATCCCGTGGTCAGCCTGCGGTCCATCCGCCGGCGTCGTGGCTGTGCGGGTC
>JACCTM010000422.1 GCA_013812385.1 Geodermatophilaceae bacterium
CTGCGTCTCGCACATCATCGCCGTCCAGTGGGGGCGCATCGCGCCTGAGCCACAGAAAGTACTCGACGTTTCCGGCGGGGCCGGGTAGCGAGCTGGCGGTCACTCCGGCAACCCCCCACCCGAGCCCGCTGGCGGCCGCGGCCACCGACTCGACGGCGGACCTGCGCACGAGTGGGTCACGCACCACCCCGCCCTTGCCGATCCGCTTCCGACCGACCTCGAACTGCGGCTTGACCATGAGCAGCAGATCCCCGCCGTCCGCGGTGAGGCCGGACAAAGCGGGAAGGACCAGCGTCAGGGAGATGAACGACAGGTCAGCGGTGATCAGGTCGACCGCGCTCCCGATGTCCTCGACGCTGAGATGCCGGACGTTGCGACGATCCATGATCAGTACCCGGCTGTCGGTGCGCAGCGACCAGGCGATCAGTCCGTAACCGACGTCCACGGCCACGACTTCGCGCGCCCCACGGCGCAGCAGCACGTCGGTGAAGCCGCCGGTCGAGGCACCGGCATCCAGGCAACGGCGGCCGACGACGGGGACGTTCAGCACGTCCAGGGCACCGGCCAGTTTCCGGGCGCCCCGCGAGACGTAGTCCGGTCCGTCTCGAAGCGGCCGGACGACCAAGGCTGTGTCTGGTGCGACGGCGGTCGCCGCCTTGGTCGCTATCTGCCCGGAGATCGTGACCCTGCCCTGCTCGATGAGCTCACCGGCCTGATCCCGGGAACGGGCGAGTCCCCGGCGGACGAGTTCGGCGTCCAGGCGCATCCGGGGCGGCACTACCGACGGCTTCCCCGGCGCAGTCGTCGGCTCACGGCATCAGACGTGGTCGATGCCGGACAGCGTGTTCCCGAGGCGCCGGTGAATCTCCTCATAGACCTCCGGATGCTCCTCCACCGGCCGGTCGGCAAGCCCGGCCAGCTGCGCGGATATGTCGGTGGCGACTCCGGTCGGGGGCGAGGTCTGCGGGTCGGGGACCGAAGCCCCCCTCAGCGGCTCCGTCGAGGCGTCCGGCAGATCGTTCACGGCGCCAGGTCCTCGGCTCGCGTCGCGGAGACCCCGGAAGCGCCGGTGTCAGCGTCTCCGTCGACCTCTGCCGGCGGCTGCGGCACGGTCGTCGGTGCGGCCGTCTCGGCGGGCGAGATCTTTGGAGCTGCAGCTTTCCTGGCCGCCACCTTTTTCGCCGGTGCCGTTTTCTGCGGCGGAACCTTCTTCGCGGATGCGGCTTTCTTCGCCGGTTCCTGCTTCACCGGTGCCGCCTTCTTGCCTGCGCCTTTCGAGCCGGTAGCGGCCTTCTGATCCGTCGCCTTTGTCTTCTTCATCTTCGCCGGAGCGGCCTTCTTGGCCGCGTCTACCTTGTTGGTGCCCGGCTCGGTCATCGGCGCGGTCGGAGACAGCACTTGCGGGGTCTCCTGATCAGCCGCGATAACCGTGGAGTTACGGGCCTCTGCAGCGCGTGGCACGCCAGCACCGGTTGCCTGCGCCGCCGATGATGGGACGGTGCGGCCATGAGCCGCCTTGGCGTGCGGCGGAATGTCGGCGGAATCGTCACGCCCCCGGATCTGCTGCACGGACGTCGGAGCAAGCTTGCGGAAGATCGCCTCACTTGCCCGGCCCGCCATGCGCACGCCACGTACCGCGTCCTGCACCGCCCCCCTCACGATCCCCGTAACGGTGCGCAACCGGTCCCTCACCACGGTCCCCCCTTCTGTGAGTCGGCATCCGGACCCTCGACCGTCCGGACATCGCGAGGTTATCCCGCCGCGAGCTCCAGGCGGGTGAGCGCCCCGCGTGCGGCCTGGTCACCGGCCACCGTTTGGGTTGTCCCCACGTCCCAGGCAAGGACGGCGATGGCTCGCAGTGCCGCACAGTCCACGGCAGCCTGGTCCGAGGCGTGCACCGCATCCGAACCGTCGCCGTCTCCCGCCCAGGTCAGTTGCAAGGAGCCACTTCGTTCGCGGACCAGCCAGTTCTCGCATTGCGCGAGGCCATCGGAGCGCTCGATCCCAGGCTGCGGCGCCAGGATGCCACCCAGGTCGGCGGCAAGGTAGGTGGGCCGCTGGCCCGGCGGTGCGGCCAGCAGATCCGCTGCTCGGGCCACCCCGGTGAGCACCAACAGGCTGGGCACGTGGGCCCTTCGCGCACCCTCGATGTCGGTGTCGAGCCGATCTCCCACGACCAGTGGCCGTCGAGCACCGGTGCGCAGCACGCATTCGGTGTGCATGGCCGGCTCCGGTTTGCCCGCGACGACCGGTGTTGCTCCCGTCGTACGGGCGACAACCTGCACGAAGCTCCCGTTGCCCGGTAACGGTCCACGCGGAGATGGCAGCGTCGAGTCGGCGTTGGTCGCCACCCAGAATGCGCCCGCCCGCACCGCCACGCAGGCCTCGGCGAGCATCGACGAGGACAGTTCCGGGTGGTAACCCTGCACGACCCCAACGGGCCGCTCGGCTGCCGCCCACACCGCGCGCAAGCCGGCATTCTCGACTTCGGCCGCCAGAGCGGCCGTGCCGACGATCAGAACCGATGAACCTGGAGGGAGCCGGCTGGCGAGGACCCGACTCGCTGCTTGCGAGGATGTGATGACCTCGTTGTCCAGCGCGGGAATCCCCAGCCGCCGAAGATGCTCACCCACCTCGTGGGGGGTGCGCGAAGCGTTGTTGGTGACGTACCCGAACCGCATGCCCGCCTCGGCCGCTGTGCCGATGATCCTGGGAACCTCCGGTACAGCATCGGCCCCGACGTAGACGACGCCGTCCAGGTCGAGCAGGGCGACGTCGTGCTGGTCCACGAGCGGCCGGTCACTTGCCTGCAACGCCTGCCCGGTCACGTCGGCCGACGGGTGATGGTCGCAGCCGGAATGATCTCGCGTACCCAGCGCAGGACACAGCTGACCAGATCGGCCCGAGTGCGCACGGACGTACGGGGACTGCCGCGGCGCACGGCGAACTCGTGGTCGGCATCGATCACCGCCACGACTGTGCAGGTGTCGGGCAACTCGACGAAGTCCGCAGCGGCACCGAACGGGTCGCGATCTCCCTGCACGACAAGGGTCGGCACTCCAGTGGCCTGCAGCTCCGGAAGGCGGGACTGCTCCGGCCGCCACGGGGGATGCAGCGGGAAGGCCAGTGCGAGACAGCCCAGCGCCCCGACCGAGACGGCCGTACGGCAGGCGACTCTGGCTCCGGAACTGCGCCCACCCACGACCAGCGGGAGCGGGTCGGTCAGGTGGGTCAGGGCGTGACACCAGCTCTCATCGAGTACGGCGGCACGCGATGCCACCTTCTTGCCGGCCACCCGCCACGGCTGTTCGACCCGTACGACCTCGATTCCCGCGGCTGGCAGATCCGTGGCCAGCCAGCGGAGTTCGCGTGCATCGGCCCCTCCACCGGCCCCATGGCCGAGGGCAAGCCGCACCCAGGGTCGCTCGGCGGGAGACCGCAGCAGACGCGCAGGTCCGTGGCGCGTCTCGACCAGACTCCTGGGGATCCGGTGCGCGGCCATGTCCGCATCCTGCAGCACAGCCGCAGCCGCTGGACAACAAACAGGCACTTGAGGGCAGTGGTCCGCACGAGTGACGTCCACGCTGGCCCGTCCACTCCGCTACGTGCTTGGCCAGCCTGACCCGGCGCAACTGTGCAGAATGGACAGCAGCGCCGCCATGCTTGCGGTTCTTGACTAACCTCCGGACGTGGCATCAGTCGGTCCCGAGTTCTCCCGGAGGGCGGACCGGCTCGAGCTGTTTCCCTTCGTGGCCACGCGTTACCGCGATCCTGAACGCCTGTCTGCGCTGACCTCGCCCGCCTACGACCTCATCGCTCCCGATGAGCGCGAGAACCTCGCCCAAGCCGACGAGCACAGCATCGTGCACCTGACCCTGCCCACGTTCGGTGCCGACGACGCCCAGCGCCGGCTCTACGCCTGGCGGCGGGACGGCATCCTGGTCCCCGATTCCGTCCCGGCGTTGTTCGTCTACGACCTGGCCGAGACCGGCGGTGCACCTAATCGGTCCTCCACCCGAGGGTGGGTCGGCTCGGTCACGCTCGTACAGCCGGGCTCACCGGCGATCTCGCCACACGAGGCGACGATGCCGGCACCGGTGGCCGACCGATTGCGCCTGCTCGCGGCGACCAAGGCCAATCTCGAACCGATCGTGCTCACCCATGACGGCGACCCGGCACTCTCCGACGAGCTCGCTCATTCCTACGTCACGTCCGCCGAGCCGCTCATCGATCTGCGCGACGATGCGGGGGT
>JACCTM010000423.1 GCA_013812385.1 Geodermatophilaceae bacterium
CCCGGGCCGCCGCCGCTGATCGGACCGCCGGGTCAGCCGGCGCCGCGTACGCCGAGATGGCGCGTCGCGACGGCCACCTTGGCGCTCACCGCCTTGTTGGGCGGCGGTGCGGGCGCGGCGGTGGCGACCGTGATCGCCGACGGTGCGAACACCGTCCCTGCCGTTGCCGCCCAAGCGATCACCGTGTCCAACTCCGCGACCGCGACGGAGGTGACCGCGGCAGCGGCCAAGGCCTCGCCGAGTGTGGTCACGATCTCCGCAACCGGATCCAACAACGGCGGTACGGGGTCGGGTGTGGTCATGAGCACCGACGGGTACGTCATCACCAACAGCCACGTCGTGACCCTCGACGGCACAACGAGCAACGCAAAGCTCTCCGTACGAACTGATGACGCAACGTCGTACGAGGCAATGGTTGTCGGCACTGATCCGACCTCGGACATCGCGGTGATCAAGCTCCAAGACGCCACGGGCCTGACCCCGGCCACCTTCGCCGACTCCGAGAAGATCCAGGTCGGTGACGTCGCGGTGGCCATCGGGGCGCCCTTGGGCCTGTCCGGAACCGTGACCGACGGCATCATCAGTGCCGTGCACCGCGCGGTGACGACCGGCTCCGGCCAGTCGGCCGGCGACTCGACGGTCATCGACGCCATCCAGACCGACGCCGCGATCAATCCCGGTAACTCAGGTGGGGCCCTCGTCTCGGCGACCGGCGAGGTCATCGGCATCAACTCGGCCATCGCCTCGGTCGCGCAGACCGCCGTGGGTGGACAGGGCGGCCAGTCAGGGAACATCGGAATCGGCTTCGCCATCCCGTCCAACAGCGCCGTCGACATCGCCAAGCAGCTGATCGTCGACGGGACCGCCGAGCACGGCTACCTGGGCGCCGGCGTAGCGGCCGGCGACTCCGGTGCCGGAGCGATGCTGCAGCGACTCAGCGCCGACGGCCCGGCTGCCGCAGCCGGACTGCAGGCCGGTGATGTGGTGACGGCGATCGATTCCCGCCAGGTCGAAGCCCCGGCCGATTTGGTCGCGGCCGTACGGTCACACGCTCCGGGCGACACCGTGACGCTGACCTACACCCGCAACGGCGACTCATCGCAGGCAACCGTCACCCTCGGCACGGCACCCGCCTCCACCGGTTGATCCGCCTACGCTCGCGGGGTGACCACCGCCCCGTCGAGATCCGGCCCTGTCTCCGCGCCGATCGCTGGCGGGCTCGACGACGCCAGCCGCGCCCGCGATCTGGCCCGGATGAAATGGCGGGCCACCGGCCTGCTGATCCTGGCCGCGGTCATCTTCGTGATCTGCCTGATCATCGGGGAGGACACCGGGGCCTGGGTCGGGTATGTCAAGGCCACCGCGGAAGCATCGATGGTCGGCGCCCTGGCCGACTGGTTCGCAGTCACCGCGCTGTTTCGTCATCCGCTGCGGATTCCCATCCCGCACACCGCGATCATCCCAAACAAGAAGGACCAGTTCGGGGCGAGCCTGGGTGCCTTCATCCAGCAGAATTTCCTCACCGAGTCGGTGCTCGACGACAAGATCCGCAGCCTCGACGTACCGACCCGCATCGCTGAATGGCTCGACCAGCCGGGACATGCCCGCAAGCTTGGGAACAGCCTCGGCGCGGCCATGGTCGGCATCACGACGGTCCTGCGCGACGAGGACATCCAACCCGCGGTCAGCCAGATGGTCGATCGCCGACTTCGGGATACCCCGGCCGCCCCCGCGCTGGCTCGCGTCCTGGCCGTCGCCGTCGAGGGCGGCCACCACCAGACCTTGCTCACGGCGGGTCTGCGCGGCCTGAACCGCTTTCTCGATGAGAACCGCATCGTTCTGCGCAATGCCCTCGGCGACGAGAGCCCGGAGTGGGTGCCGGACTGGGTCGATGACCGGGTGTTCCAGCGTGGGTTCAAGGCGTTGCAGAGTTTCCTCGACGGTGTCGCCGCCGACGACCAGCACGAGCTCCGCAATTCCCTCGACGTACGCCTGCGCGCCTACATCTCGGCGCTCAACAACGACCCGGTGACTGCCGCCAAGGTGGATGCCCTCAAGGAGGAACTGCTGGACCAGCCGGCCGTAAGGGAGTGGTCCGGTTCGCTCTGGCGGGCGATCAAGACCGGGCTCGTCGAGGCCGGCACCGATCCCGACTCCGAGCTCCGCCAACGCCTCGAGCTCAGCATCGTCCACATCGGACATCTGCTGCGAGACGATCCGGAGTTGCGGGACAAGCTCGGCGGCTGGATCCAGAACGCGGTTCGGTACGTCGCTCGTACCTATGCCGAGGACATCGCGGACCTGATCGGCGGAACCGTCGCCCGTTGGGACACCGACGAAACCAGCCGACGGATAGAGCTGCAGGTCGGCCGCGACCTGCAGTTCATCCGGATCAACGGCACGGTCGTCGGCGCCCTCGCGGGACTGGTCATCTACACGGTGAGCCAGCTGCTCAGCTGAGCCACCCGCAATCGGTGATGTCCGACGTACCGAAG
>JACCTM010000477.1 GCA_013812385.1 Geodermatophilaceae bacterium
ACACGAAGCTGGAGTCCTCGTTCGTCCGCTCCCAGGTACGGGACTCGACCGGCACCGTTATCGCCTTGTCGAACCCGGTGTGGCTTTTGCGCGAGAATCCTCCAGCAGGAAGGACCATTCCCGCCGCACGGGCCTGCTGAGAGATCGATCCGATGATCGTGCTGCGAGCTAGGCGACCCACGCTGACCTGATCCTGCCTCAGGCGTCGTCGAAGGACAGAACGTACGGCCAGCCCGGCATGGGAGCCGCACCTGCTGCGGTCGGGTCGACGTCCCACCGCCAGGATTCGAAGGTGTACCGGCGACGGCCCCCGTCGATCCTTAGCAGGCCATAGCCCTCTTCCTTGAGGTCCTGGTCGCCGCAGTCGTGGTTGTCATAGGCCGCGACCCACGTGGCTTGGTCCACGTGCATGTTGGCCACCGCCAGCACGCGGAGTGGGTTCCCGAAACCGTCGGTGAAGTCACCGGTATAGGGCGTGGGTCCGGGGTTCGTAAGCAGGGAGGCCATGGGCTCGAACCAACGCACGAACGTTGCCGCCCCGGCCGGCCCGGAGAATTGAATCGGCCCGTCCGCATGCCGGACGAGGGCTGGCAGGTGGGTGTCCCCCGACAGGAGAACGGCTCCCGCGGCAGCCATGGACGCCAGCGCTCGCGCCCGGGCCATGGGCGGCCATCCCGCCGGATCACGAACGGCCAGCTTTCGACCACTCGTGCTGGTCTGCACGCAGGCATACATCGTCTGGCTCACCACGACAGTCGGCGGCCCGGAGCCTTCGGCGGCAAGGTCTGCCAGCATCGCCTCCTGCCGGGGTCCCAGTAGTTGCAGGTCAGCTTCGGGGATGGGGTTGCCTGCGTCGTCGAGCCCGTCGCCTCCGGACTTGAACTTGCGGTCCTCCAGGAGCGCGAGACGCACGCCACCGTAGGTGAAGCGGGTGAAGTACACCGTGATCCCTTGAGCAACTGGTGCCGGATCCACCGGGTCCGGATTGTGCCCGCACTGCACTCGCTGAACGGTGTTGATGAACTCCGGGTCGTTGAGATAGCCACCCTGGTTCACCTTCCCGCCGGCCTGCAGCGGTTTGCCACCCTCGCCGAACAGGTTGCCCTGGAAGACGTCGTGGTCGTCCACGAGCACGAGGCAGGGCGTGTTGCGGGTGATGTCCCTGAAGGACCACAGCCACAGCAGGTACTTGTAGAGGAAGTCCAGCTCGGGGGCAGTGGACTCGTCCTTCTGGGTCGGGTTGTGCTCGTAGTACTGGTCGCCCATTGCCAGCAGCAAGTCCGGCGCCTGAGCCTTCATATTGCCGATCAGCTTCTCGAAGGGGAAGTAGACGTTCTTGCTGGTGTAGAGCCCCAGCGCCTGCTCACCCGGGACGAGTGGGGTGTACCTAGTTGCCGTGTCGACTGCTCGATGTGTCGCCTTGGTGCAGCTGAGGCTGGCGATGGTCATCCCGGCACTGCCGGGCTCGGCCGGAATTGTGCCCTCGAAGGTCCCGCCGCGGGAGTGCAGCAAGCGATACGGTTGCGATGTCGTCCCGTTCCAATTGGTTGCCCGGAGCGCGGCGGCGAAGCCCGGTCCGACCGGCGCGGACGTACGGGTCGTCCACCCGCCGAAGCCGTCGGCCAGTTGCAGGCTGACGGAGTCGTTGGGTTGGAGGAGCATCGGCATGACCTGAGCAGTCATCTTGAGGGTGCCGTTGGCCACGCTGAACAGGCTCCCCATGATCGGGCCCAGGGCTCGCTCGGGGTTCAACCGCACGCCGGCGCCGCCCGTGCGCAGGTTCTTGAACCAGTAGGTGGCCGTTGACCCGGATGACACCAGAGCGAAACCACCAGCAACCGAGGCCGCCGATCGGCCGGTCACCACCGCCTGCGAGAGGAGCGCTTTCGTCGTGGCGTGCACGGCTTTCAGCGTCAGCGTTAGGGTCCCGCCCGGTGTCCGTCGGCCGTCCAGGCTGAGCTCCACTTGCTCGTCCTTGAATCGCGGGGGCGCCGGACCGGTCGACGTCGCAGGGATCTCGGCGTAGGTGAACTGGTCCAGGTCGTCGGTGTGCTCACGGAACACAACTCGACCATCCGATCCGTACACACAGAACAGGCCACCGGCTGAACCGGAGGCAGCTCCGACCAGTGCCGCGCGCCGATAGTCAGTGCCCGCCTCCCCGGTCCCGATGAGGAACCCCGAGAAACCGGTGCCTTGGACCTCGGTGCCCATCCGAATCTTGAAGTTGAAGCGGCCGCCGGTCAGGCTCCGGGTGAGTACCGACGCGGTGCGGCCGCGCCGGTTGGTGCTATCTGTTGCCACACATGTGATCTGGCCGTTACGAAGCACCCAGTCCTGCAGCCGATTTGCCCAGAAGTCCGGACCGAGCCAGATGTCGTCCGTGCCTGCGGCGGCTACGGCGAGTGCGTCCTCGGCACCCGCGGCCCGGACGGACAGCAACGGTCCAGCGGTAGCAGCACCGGCGACGATCGCGGCGCCGCGGAGAAAATCACGGCGGCTGACGCGGCCGAACTCGACGTTCTGGTGATCGGCCAAGAGATACCCACTCAGCATCGGCAGTCCCGTAGAGGCTCATTCCGAGCGCTGCCAAAGGATACGCCCGGTCTGAACAAAGCAGCTGTCTGTG
>JACCTM010000500.1 GCA_013812385.1 Geodermatophilaceae bacterium
TGAAGGACTTCTCGGGAGTGGCATCAGCCGGCAGTACCCCGGCTACCTCTTCGAGGATCTCGGCAAGGCCGGACTGGATTTCCTCGGTTGTCGCCATGCGTGGTGATCCCTTCGTTGAGTACTCCGCACCGGGTCTTTCCCGGCATGGCATTGAGTGACAGCTACGTACTACGGGCAGATGATGACCTGTCCGGCATAAGTGAGCCCGGCGCCGAAGCCGAGCAGGAGTGCGGTGTCACCGGTCTTGACCTCGCCGCGTTCGATCATGGCGGTCAGGGCCAGCGGGATAGATGCCGACGACGTGTTCCCGGAGGTGATGATGTCGCGCGCGACGGCGATATCGGCTCTGAACTTCAGGGTCCGGACCAGCGAGTCCACGATCCGCAGGTTCGCCTGATGGGGCACGAAGGCGTCGATGTCGCTGATGTCGACACCGGCGAGTTCGCAGGCGCGGCGCGCGGAGTCGGCGAGCCTCGTCGTTGCCCAGCGATACACCGAACGGCCGTCCATCTGCATGTACGAGAATCGGTCGGCGACCGAGATTGCCCGCGATTTCTCGCCGTCACTGCCCCACACCACCGGGCCGATGCCGGGGGAATCACTGGCTGCCACAACCGCTGCGCCGGCGCCGTCTCCGAAGATGATGCAGGTGCCACGGTCATCCTGATCGGTCCAGTCGGTGAGCCTTTCTGCGCCGATGACGAGCGCGTACTGCGACGATCCACTGCGGATCGCGTCGGCTGCAGCGGACAGGCCGTAGCAGAACCCGGCGCAAGCTGCGTTCAAGTCATAGGCGCCCGGGGCGCCGATCGCCAGGCGGTGGGCGACCTCCGGGGCAAGGCCGGGGATCGGTGCCGGCGGCGTACAGGTGGCGACGATGACGGTGTCGATGTCTTGGGCGAGTACCCCGCTGGTGGCCAGTGCCTTTCCAGCCGCTGCGACTGACATGTCCACGACCGATTCGCCGTCCCCGGCGAATCGTCGCTCGGAGATGCCCACTCGGGAACGGATCCACTCGTCGTCGGTATCGACGCGTCGAGAGATCTCCTCGTTGGTGACGATCCGCCGCGGGCGATAGTCCCCGAAGCCGAGGATCCGCGCCCCGTTGGCGCCCGCGCGAAGGTTGAGACTCCCGCTCATGTGCGTACTCCTAGTTGTCTCATCGCTGGTTATAGCTGACTCGTGGGATAGAGCCGGGCGACTGGGTCCCCCGCGTCAACCAGATCGCCGTCAACGACCAGCCATTCGGCCAGTACGCCGTCGTATCCGGCCGACAGGTGCACCTCTTCACGACGACTGGTGACGACTCCCAGCGGCGTACCGGCATCGACGTTCGCGCCCTCGGCGACCTCGGCCAAGCCTACCGTCCCCCGCACCGGTGCGACGACCATCCGCCAGTCGGGGCGGTGCTCGTCCTCGGTCTTCCCGGACTGCAGGAACAACATGTCGCGTGCGGCGTCCAGGTCGTCCGGGGTCTTGAGCGCTACCACCGGGACTCCCTTGAGTTCCCGCTTGACCAGGCCGGTCAGAACTCCGGCCGGGGGAAGCTCGATGATGCCGCGCACGCCGATGTCGCGCATTGCCGCCAGGCAGGCGTCGAAACGCACCGGTGCGGTCAGCTGCGCCACCAGGCGGCGTACGGTCCCTCGTCCGGTCTCCACGGCGGTTCCGTCGGAATTGGTCAGTAGTAAGCGGGTCGGGTCGCTCGCCGAGATCCCATCCGCGAAGGTGGCGAGGGCGTCCTGAGCCGGCTGCATGTAGGACGTGTGGAAGGCCCCGGCCACCGACAGCGGATGCACCCGGGTCCTGGCTGGCGGGTCCTCGGCCAGCGTCGCGAGCGCGTCGATGGCACCGGCTGCCACGATCTGACCCGCCCCATTGCGGTTGGCGGGTGTCAGGCCCAGCTCCTCGAGCCGAGCCAGCACCTCTGCTTCGTTCCCGCCGAGCAGAGCCGACATACCGGTCGGCGTCAGCTTGCAGGCCGCTGCCATCTCTCGCCCGCGGACAGCAGCCAGGGCGATCGCGGCCTCCGGACTGAGTGCTCCAGCGACGGCAGCCGCCGTGATCTCCCCGACACTGTGCCCGGCGGTCAGCGTGGCATCGGCCGGTGCGCCACCGTCCAGATGCAGCAGGCCCAGCTCGTCGGCCGCGAGCAGCCCGAGAGCAACGACCAGCGGTTGGGTCACCGCCGTGTCTTTGATCTGTTCGGCGTCGGCGGTCGTGCCGAGCGCGACGAGGTCGATGCCGCAGACAGCTGAGAACCAGCGCATCCGCTGGTGACCCCCGGGCAGGTCGAGCCAGGGTTCGAGCATCCCAGGACTCTGGGCCCCCTGACCAGGGGCCAGGATGGCCAGCACCCTTACACGATATGCACTAGCAGGCCATCGATGCGTCCACGGGGAGTACGAAATGCTGCGCGTGGGTCTTGGAGGTTCTCTACAAAGCCCGTCGATGGTGTTGGGCACCGCGTCCGCTGTCGAGGGCAGCCAGGGTGAGCGCGATCTGCAGAGTCCACGCTCCGCGGGGCGTCGTGGGCTGGACTCCGCTGTCCTGCGCAGCGCGGCGCAGCCGGTATCGGACCGTGTTCGGGTGCACGAAGACCTCGCGCGCCGTCGCTTCCAAGCTCCCCCCGTTGCTCAGGTAGGCCCGGACCGTATCCAGTACGACAGGGCCGGCTTCGGCAAGTCGCGCGGTCATCGCGGTGAGCTCGGCCAGCGCCATCCGGTCGCCGGCCATGGCCCGCTCCGGAAGCAGGGCGGTTGCGGCCACCGGCCGAGGTGCCTGGGGCCAGGCGGAGGCGACCGCCAGGGCGCTCTGGGCAGCCGCGGCCGAGCCACCGGCGTCACCGAAGGACGTGACCACCGGTCCACAGACGACCGGCCCCGGCCCGAACTGCTCGGCCAGGGCGATCGCATGCTGCATGGGGTCCTCGGTCGAGGCCAACACCACCACCAGGTCCTGCTCGTGAACACCGGCCAGAACCTTCAGCCCCCGGCGATGCCCGGCCCGCACGACCGAGCCGTGCACCCGCTCGCGGTCCTGTGCGGGGGCCGCTCCGATCATGACCAGCACGTGACCCGCCCCGGACCAGCCGAGAGCGGCGGCCTGACTGGCCAGCGTCTGGGCAGTCTCCCCGCGCAGCAGGCTGTCGATGGCCAGGGCCTCCAGCCGAGCATCCCAGGCGCCGCGGCTCTCGGCGTAGCTGGCATAGATCTGGGCTGCGGCGAAGGCAATCTCCCTGCTGTACCGCAGGATTCCCTCTCGCAGCTCGCTCTCGGTACCCGGTTCGGCAACAGACTCGATGCGTGATTCGACGACCCCGACGACAACGCGGATCAGGTCGACTGTCTGCTTGAGACTGACCGCGCGAGCAAGATCGCGGGGTGCGGTGCCGAACACCTCCCCGGTCAACCGGGGCGGCACGTCACGGTTGCGCATCCACTCCACCAGCGAGTCGACTCCGGCCTGCGCAACTAAGGAGACCCATGAGCGCCGGTCCGCGGGCATGGAACGAAACCACGGCAGGAGTTCGTCCATTCGGGACACGCTCTGGGTGGCCAAAGCGCCGGCCGAGCGCTCGAGTCGGCGCAGCGTCGTGACCATCGCCGCTTCCGCTACCCCGGCCAAGACAGGCCCCTGCTTGCCCCTGGCCGCCCGACGCTTAC
>JACCTM010000505.1 GCA_013812385.1 Geodermatophilaceae bacterium
ACACCGCCGTCGTACTGCTCCGGTTCGCCTCCGGAACCTTGGCCACCCTGACCGGGGGCCGGCGCGACGGGTTGGGCTACGACCACCGGATCGAGGTGATCGGGAGCCGCGACGCTCTCGTGGTCGGCCTCGACGAACGAACCCCGCTGACCTCGCTCGAGCCCTCGGGCCCGGTCAGCGGACCCGGTGCCTACCGCGGCTTCGCCGAGCGATTCGCCCACGCCTACGCCGCCGAAGTCGCCGCATTCGTCGAGGTCGTCGCCGGCCGGGCCGCCAACCCGAGCCCGGTACGCGACAGCATGCTCAGCCTGGCCCTGGCGAATGCCTGCGAACGCTCTCGCGCCGCGAAGCTGCCCGTACGGGTGACCTAACGGGTGGGCTGGTGAACGGCGATCGAACCGGTGGGGTGGAGAGCGACGTCCCGAGCGGTTCGCCCGCCCGGGTGCGAACCCCCGCCCCGGGCGATCCGCGATTGACCAGGCTGTCGCTGAATCAGCGCACCACCGCCAGTTGGAGCCTGCGTGAGGCGATCGACGGCGCGGTCGCCGCGGGCGTACCGGCGGTCGGCCTGTGGCGTGGGCCGGTCGCCGAGATCGGGTTGGACACGGCGTGTGCCTGGGTCGCCGACGCCGGCTTGCGAGTTTCGTCGCTGTGTCGTGGAGGTTTCTTCACCGCCAGCGATGAGCCGTCGCGGCAGGCGGCGCACGAGTCCAATCAGGCTGCCATCGACGAGGCGGCCGCGCTCGGCTGTCCAGCGTTGGTCCTCGTGCCCGGCGGATTGCCGGCCGGGAACCGCGACCTCGCCGGTGCGCGGAACCGCGTCGCCGACGCGATCGCCGATCTGGTGCCCTACGGTCGCGAGCGGCGGGTGGTGCTCGCAATAGAGCCGATGCATCCCATCTACGCCGCCGACCGGGGTGTGGTGTCCAGCCTGGCGCAGGCCTTGGACATCGCCGAGGTGTTCGCCCCCGATGAGGTGGGGGTCGTCGTCGACACCTTCCACATCTGGTGGGAGCCCGGGATCGAGGCACAGATCGCACGTGCCGGACGGCGAATCGTCAGCTATCAGGTCGGTGACTGGATCACTCCGCTTCCGGCCGACGCGCTCCTCGCGCGCGGAATGATCGGCGATGGCCACATCGACTTCGGTGCCCTCACCCGAGCCGTGTCGGCAGCCGGCTACGCCGGGGATGTGGAGGTCGAGATCTTCAACGCCGACATCTGGGCCGCTCCGGCCTCCCGCGTCGTCTCCACGCTCGCTCGCCGTTATGTGGAGCTGATCCAGCCACACCTGTGAGGCAGGCGCTCGCTGCTGAAGCAGGCGAGTGCTGACAGCGGCTCCTGGGCGGCCGGAGTTCGCCGAGCTGGGCTTGGCAACTCGGCCAACGCTGCTGGACAATCGATGCCAAGATGTCATGACAAATTGCATGAGGTCTTGCTCGGCAATCCGAGCCCGGCGGTAGAGGAGGTCCGCATGCTCGAGCTCGAGGTGTGTGTCGACCGCACCAGCCCAGTGCCGCTGTACTTCCAGGTGGCCGAGCAGCTCGAGCAGTCCATCTCCGCGGGCATCCTGGCACCTGGCGACCGGCTCGACAACGAGACGGTGCTTGCCCACCGGCTCGGCCTGTCCCGTCCGACCATGCGCCAGGCCATCGCCCACCTGGTGGACAAGGGATTGCTCGTTCGCAAGCGTGGCGTCGGGACTCAGGTGGTCCAGTCCAAGGTTCGGCGCTCGATCGAACTCAGCAGCCTCTACGACGACTTGGCGCGGGAGAACAAGCGGCCGCAGACCAGGCTGCTCACCCTCGAGACTGCGCCGGCAACCACGGAGGTGAGCATGGCCCTCGGGGTGGCGCTGAACGAGCCGGTAATGCACCTCGAGCGGTTGCGCCTGGCCGAGGACGAGCCACTGGCGTTGATGCGCAACTGGGTGCCCGTCGGCATCGCGCCGTTGACCCGGGAGACGCTGGAGCGGCACGGACTCTACGAGCTGCTGCGCCGTCGTGGCGTGAACATGCGGGTAGCCAGGCAGGTCATCGGTGCCCGGGCGGCGACGACCGCCGAGGGCCGGCTGCTCGATGAGGGTCGCGGTGCGCCCCTGCTCACCATGTCGCGGACCACCTACGACGACGGCGGGGCCCCGGTGGAGTACGGGATGCACGTCTACCGGGCCTCTCGATACAGCTTCGAGCTGATGCTCGTGGAGCGCTGAGCGGATCAGCGCGGGCGGGCGAGGGCAAATTCTTCTTGGGTACTTCTCCCTGATGTCTTGACATACGGTTCTGCCCGGGTCAGAGTGCGTGCTCAGCATGCGGGCGTCCGGCCTTGGCCCAACTGACCGCAGAGCGAACTTCTCATAGCACGGAGGAGATCTACATGCGGTCGGTCCCAACGCACTGGAGCAAGTGCCACACGGTCCGGACGGGGGTAGCCGCCGCGCTGGTTCTTGGCCTAGCTGCCTGCGGCGGGCCGACGCCTACGCCAGGCAGCGACCCCGACAGCGACCCGTCGGGCGAGGGGGGCTCGGGCCCCATCGAGTTGAACATCCTCGACGTCGGCGGGGTGCTCGCGTTCACCCAGCCGATGATCGAAGCCTATGTCGCCGACAATCCCGATCTCATCTCCAGCGTCACGTTCCAGCAGGCGCCCTCGACCGAACTCTCCGGGCTGCTGCAGGCGCAGCAGGAATCCGACAACCTCATGGTCGACCTGGTGCTCAGCGGCAGCGACGCAATCGGCGCCGGCATCGTCAACGATCTGTGGGACCCGATCTCCGACCATGAGGACGCGATCCCCGCCATGGAGTCCTACACCGAGGAGGCGCAGTCGATCTATGACGCCTACGACGGCAACGCCCTCATCATCGCCACCGAGTTCACCGGGCCCATCCTGGAGTTCAACCCGGCCGCGGTCGATGACCCGCCGGAGACGGCCGAAGAGCTGCTCGAGTGGGCGGAGGCGAACCCCGGCCGCTTCACCTACCCGCAGCCTCCGAGTTCCGGCCCCGGTCGCCAGTTCCTCATGGGCTTGCCCTACATCCTCGGCGACGATGACCCGACCGACCCGGAGAACGGCTGGGACAAGACCTGGGCCTATCTCGCTGAGCTCGACCAGTACGTCGCGCCCTATCCGAACAGCACCGGCAGCGCATTCGAGAACCTGGCCCGCGGTGGCATCGACATGATGGCCAGTGCGGCTGGCTGGGACATGGGCCAGCGCCAGCAGGGTGCCATCCCGCTCGAGTTCGAGATCGGCACCATCGAGGACTGGAACTGGATTCTCGCGGGTCACTTCGCCGCGATCCCGGCGGGCCTGGACGAGGAAAGGCGCGACGTCGTACTCGGTCTGCTCGACGGCATGTTGGCCGAGTCGTTCCAGGTGGGGATCTACGGCGCCCAGGAGAAGATCATGCCCGGGCCGGCCATCGAAGGGGTCTCGCTGGAGGACGCGCCCTCCGAGGTGCAGGACGCCATCGAGCAGTACAACCGTCCGGAGTACGAGGAACTCTTCGAAGCCGCGCCCACCGCGGTGGAACTGCCGCCGGAGACGATGAGCGTCATGTTCTCGCGCTGGGAGCGGGAGATCGGAAGCTGATCGGATGACGACCGCCGACGACGCTGACACCCAGATCGGTCACCTGGAACTCGAGGAGGTGACCCGCGCCTTCGGCGACACCGTCGCCCTGGACCGATTCTCGCTGCAGATCCAGGGTGGGGAGTTCGTGGCTCTCCTCGGGCCCTCCGGCTCCGGGAAATCCACGGCGCTGAACTGCCTGGCCGGCCTACTGCCTCTCAGCCACGGCCGGATCATGCTCGACGGTCAGCGGATCGATGGTCTGGCCCCGGAACGCCGCGGCTTCGGCATGGTGTTCCAGAACTATGCGGTCTTTCCGCACATGACGGTGGCGGACAACGTCGGTTTCGGTCTGACCATGCGCCGGATGCCGAAGGAGCAGCGGCAAGCCAGGGTGGACGAGTGTCTGGCGATGGTGCGCCTCGACCCGCACGCGGAAAAGTACCCGAACCAGCTGTCCGGTGGCGAGCGCCAGCGCGTTGCGATCGCCCGGGCCATCGCGTTCCAGCCGCCGGTCGTGCTCATGGACGAGCCGCTGTCCAACCTCGACGCGAAGTTACGCATCGAGCTGCGCACCGAGATTCGCAAGCTCCACCAGAGGCTCGGCCTCACTACGGTCTACGTCACCCACGACCAGTCCGAGGCTCTATCGCTTGCGGATCGGATCGTCGTGCTCAACCACAGCAGGATCGAGCAGATCGGAACGCCGAACGAGGTGTACGCGCGTCCGGCCAACGCGTTCGTCGCCGGGTTCATGGGCTACCGCAGCCTGCTCGACGCCGAGGTGCTCTCGACGCGCGACGGCGACGCGGATAGCGCCAACGTCGTCGTTCGGATGGGTGGCGTCGAACTGTCCGGAACCGCCATCGGTCGGTTGAGCGGGTCCAAAGCGTCGGTGGCGCTGCGTCCCGAAGACGTGACGACGGTGCCCGATGCCGGCCCCGGAATCATCGACGCGGTCGTGGACGTCGCGGAGTACACCGGTCGGGAGTACGCCCTCGAGGCGACCTCCACGGCGGGGCTGACGCTGTTCTTCTACAGCGATACCTCGCATGCCCCGGGACACAAGGTGCACCTAGCCGTCGCGCCCGAGCGGCTACTCGTCTTCGATGCCGTCCACGGCGACGCCGCCACGGTGGCCGCCGAGGTGGCCCGTGTCTAGTCCGGCCGCCGCGCCACCTAAGCCACGCAGGTCCCGGGTAAAGCAATTCCTGGCCCGCTACGACCGTGCGGCGCTGCTCTTGCTGCCGGCCCTGGTCTTTCTGGTGGCCCTGTTCATCTACCCGATGCTGTACGGGGTCCAGCTCTCACTCAATCCGGCGGAGGGCGGCCCGTTCAGCAACTACGTGGAGTTCTGGTCCGACCCGTTCCTGCGCGACTCGGTGTGGTTCACCTTTCGGTTGGCTATCCCCGGAACGCTGATCAACGTGGCCATCGCGCTGCCGCTGGCGGTGCTGATGCGCGGTCGGTTTCGAGGCAAGCAGTTCATCGCCTCGGCACTGATCTTCCCGATCGTGTTGGGGTCGGTCCTGATCGGCAAGGGTCTCCTGAACTACCTGGGCCCGGCAGGGTGGTTGAACCGTACGCTCGAGACGCTCGGGATCATCGACCAGCCGCTGGTGCTGACCGGCAACTACTGGGGCGTCCTGTTGGCGATCATCATCGCCGACCTACCGTTCGTCTTCCTTCTCCTGCTCTCCTACGCCTCGGGCCTCGACGAGGACGTGGAAAAGGCTGCCGCGGTGCACGGCGCGGGGCCGTGGCAGCGCTTCTCGAAGATCACTTTCCCGCTGCTGCTACCAGGGCTGGTGACGACCACCGCACTCGCCTTCGTGCTGGCGTTCGGCACGTTTCCGTCGGCGCTCATCGTCGGTGACCCCTCCGGCGAGACCCGCACCATGGGCATTGCTGCCTATCGCGCGGCCTTCCAGGATTTCGACTACTCGATGGCATCGACGGTGTCCATGTTGATGGCGGCGATCGAGCTTCTCGTCGTCGCCATCATCTTCGCTCTGCGCCGGCGCGTGCACACACCTACTACGTAGTAAGGACCCGCATGGCTGCTGTCGAGACTGTCCCACGCGAGATCGGTCAGGACTTCGAGTTCGGCGAACCCCGGCGCTGGGTGCGAACGCTGGTCTGGGTCATGCTCGCTTTCTTCGGCATACATCTGCTCGCGACCATCGCTTCGGTGCTGGTCAACTCCTTCGCCGGCCAATGGTTCGATACCTGGCTGCCGACCAGTTGGACGCTGCGATGGTTCAGCCAGTCGTGGACCGAGTTCGGGCTGAGCCAAGTCCTCCCAGTGACGTTCTTCGTCGGCCTGGTCGTGGTGCTGGTGTCCCTGCTGATCGCGGTGCCGGCGGCTTATGCACTGGCGCGTAGCCAGATGCCCGGCAAGAAGTACGTCCTGTTGGCCCTAGCTCTTCCCGTCATCGTGCCGACGATCACCTACGGTGTCCCGCTGGCCACGCTCATCTACGGCCTCGGTCTGGGCGGGCAGCTGATCGGGGTCATCCTCATCAACCTCGTGCCGGCAGTGCCTTTCGCCATCCTCGTGCTCACGCCCTTCATGGAGGCCATAGATCCACGGATCGAGCACGCCGCGCGGATGTGCGGCGCTCGCACCGCGACTATCTTCCGGCGCATCGTCGTCCCGCTGCTGCGTAACGGGCTGCTTGCGGTCGGGATCATGCTGTTGGTACGGGCCCTGGGCACCTTCGACCTGACCTTCCTGGTCGCCGGACCCGATTCCCAGACCCTCGTCGTGGCGCTGTACTACGCAGTGTCCGCGGCCGGCTTCAGAGTGAACCAGTCGATCGACGCGATGGCGGTGCTCTACATGGCGACCAACTTCGCGCTCCTCGCCTTCGCGTTTCGCTACGTCAACCCAGCGCGGATGATGGCGCGGTCCTCCTGAGCAAATCTGAACACGTCGGCCCCTTCCCGTCTGCTGAGGTATCCACGTGGCTGTGATCGAGCGCATCGAGGTTTTCCCGGTGCGCATCCCCGTCGTGCAGACTTTCCAGTTCGCCTCCGGCACCGCCGGACAGGCTGGGCATGGCGCCCCCCACGTCTTCGTTCGGGTCGTCGACAGCGATGGCGCCCACGGCTGGGGTGAAGGTCGTCCGAGTCCCGGCTGGTCCTCGGAGACGCTCGAGACAGTAACGACGACGCTGCGCCGGTACCTCGCCCCAGCGCTGCTCGGTCTTGCAGTCACCGATCGGCGCGGATTGCACGACCGGCTGGACCGGGTCCTCGGCGGCCACCCAACCGGGCAGCCGATCGCCAGGGCCGCAGTCGACATGGCCGTCCACGACCTGCTCGGTCGGCGATTGTCGCTGCCGCTGCGGGCGCTGCTCGGCGGCACGACCGAACCGGTCGCCATCGACATGTCCTTCACCCTCACCGATCACATTGCTGACGACGCCGCCGCGACGGTCAAGGCGCAGCGGGAGCAGGGCTTCGCGCACTTCAACTTCAAGGTCGGGGTCGAGCCGCGTACCGACATCGAAGTGGCTGCCGCGGTACGTGAGGCCGCAGGTCCCGAGGCGTTCGTATGGGCCGACGCCAACCAGGGCCTGACCCTGCGCGACGCGCGGCGGCTGGCCCGGGCCTACGAGGAAATCGGTATCGATGTGCTCGAGCAGCCGCTGATCGGCGACGCCCAGCACCACATGCGAGAGCTTCGCCGGTCGACGTCAATGCCGCTGGCCATCGACGAGGCGTCGGTCTCGGCCACTGACTTCTTCCGGCACGCCGCGGAGGGCCTGGTCGACTACCTCGTCGTCAAGCTCACCCGCTCGGGAGGCATCTGGCCCAGTACGGCCCAACTGGCCGTCGCCCGAGCGGCCCGGTTAGGCGTCATCGTCAGTGGGCTCACCGACAGCCTGCTCACCAAGATTGCGGCCGCCCAGACCACCGCCGCTTACGGGGCTGACGGCCCGCTGGCGCTCAACGGCAGCCAGTTTCTCGACGAGTCGGCGCTGTTCCCTGACAAGGCCCGGGTCGAGCGGGAGGGGACCATCTACCTCGATGAGCGGCCGGGCATCGGGGTCGAGCCCGATGAGGACGGTCTGCGGGAGTTGGGAACGGAACAGGACTTGTGACGAAGCGAGTCCGTACCGTGCTGGTCGGCACCGGCGGCATTGCCGGCCACCATGCTGCCGCATTGGCCGAGCTGGTCGACCGGGTGGAGCTCGTCGCTGTCGCGGATGTGGACCTCGCCCGCGCCGAGTCCTTCGCCGCCGAGTATGGCGTCGCGCATGCATATCCCAGCCTCACCGCGATGCTCGAGCAGGAGCAGCCCGAGCTCGTCCAGATCTGCACTCCCCCTGGATTCCATGCTGCCCAGGTGGTCGAGAGCCTGCACGCCGGCGCCTGGGTGTGGTGCGAGAAGCCGGTGACCCTGTCACTGGCCCAGCT
>JACCTM010000506.1 GCA_013812385.1 Geodermatophilaceae bacterium
GACCTACTCCCACTGTTGGAGAAGGTGATGACCGACGGCAAGCCGCTGTTGGTCATCGCCGAGGACGTCGAGGGCGAGGCGCTGTCCACCCTGGTCGTCAACGCGGTCCGCAAGACGTTCGTGGCCGTGGCCGTCAAGGCCCCGTACTTCGGTGACCGCCGCAAAGCCTTCATGCAGGACCTGGCCGTCGTCACAGGCGGACAGGTGATCGCCCCGGAGGTCGGCCTCAAGCTCAGCGAGGTCGGTGCCGAGGTGCTGGGCACGGTACGGCGGGCCACGATCACCAAGGACACGACCACCCTCGTGGACGGCGGCGGCAGCACCGACGAGATCGCGGCGCGGGTTTCGCAATTGCGTACCGAGATCGAGAACACCGATTCCGACTGGGATCGCGACAAGCTCCAGGAGCGGCTGGCCAAGCTGGCCGGCGGCATCGGTGTGATCCGGGTCGGGGCGGCCACCGAGGTGGAGCTCAAGGAGAAGAAGCACCGGATCGAGGACGCGATATCGGCGACCCGTGCGGCCGTCGAGGAAGGCGTCCTACCTGGCGGCGGTAGCGCACTTGTACACGCCGGTGCCGTCCTGGTGGACGGACTGGGGCTAGAAGGCGACGAGCGCACCGGCGTCACGATCGTGGCCCGCAGCCTGCGCGCCCCCTTGGTGCAGATCGCCGACAACGCCGGTGCCGAAGGAAGGGTCACTGCCGACAAGGTCCTGGAGCTAGGGCTCGGGCACGGCTACAACGCAGCCACCGGTGAGTTCGGTGACCTGGCTGCCGCCGGTGTGATCGACCCGGTCAAGGTCACCAAGGCCGCGTTGACCCACGCCGCGTCGATCGCAGCGATGATTCTCACGACCGACAGTTCAGTCGTCGAGGCACCGGCGAAGCACGAGCACCAGAACGGTGCGGCGGGCAACGGCCACGGCCATTCACATGGAGGTCACAGCCACTGAGCCCCGCCGCTTTCCGGGGTGCCAATGCTTGGGAGACACGCCCTAGCGTTGCTACGGCCGAGTTCCGGGGCCTGCGGTCCCACAGCCGAAAGATGCCGCTGGGGGCTGCCACCATCAGAACGAACCCGGCGCCCAGGAGACCCCGCCCGACCTCGTCCCCGAGGCGGTCGGCGTCCACTGCACCCCCGGCGACGCCGAGCGCCACGGCGAGCGTGAGGATCGCGAACGTCGACCAGAGCACCACCCCGAGGCGCCGCCCAGGGGCGAAGAGGTGCCGTGCGGCGCGGGCGAGTCCAGCCACCCACACCACCACGCCGACGACCCCTGCGAGGAGGACGCCCAAGAAGATCTGTCCGAGCTCGCCCCATGGCTCATCGGATTCCGGCGAGACCTGGAGGAGCAGCAGGGCGGCGCCGATTACCAACGTCGCGGCCACTACCCCGAGCAGGGCCGCCAGGAGGGGCCGCAGGAGGAGCTGACGACCACGGCGCATGCGGACTCCTTCATCGGGCGGGGTGCGGCAGCCAAGTCCTCATCGACCCTGCTGAGCTGAGATGCGCGGCGGCGCGAACCTAACAGGAGCGTTCAACAACCGGTTGTCAGTCGATGGCGCTCTCGGAGGCGACCACGCCGTCGGCGTACCCGCGCGCGTACTCCCAGGTGACGTACTCGGCCGGGTCGGGATCATAGGGCGGCTCGTGCAGCCCGGTGATGCCTTCGTCGAGCAGCTGCCGCAGGTTGGACTGCATGAGCGCCCAGCCGATGTGGTGGACCGTCTCGCAGTCAGGGCAGTCGATCAAGATGCCCTTGATGCCGGTCGGCTCCAGCAAGGTGCGGTAGACCTCGAGGTCTTCGAGATCAACCACGATGTCCTCCCGCTCATCGGGAGTCAGGGGCACGTGCTCGACATCGTCATCGTCGGCGTCTTCGGCGTAGGGCTCGCCGGGCAGATCGGAACTCACAGGAGCCACCGTAGCCGCCACTACGATGAAATCTCACGTGGGCGGACAAGCCGTCTGCCCACGGGGCAAGCGGACATGGGCATGGCGCGAGGAGCACAGGTGGACCAGCACAGCGGTACCCGACCGAAGTTTCTCGATGAGGCCCTGACCTTCGACGATGTCCTTCTGGTCCCGGCGGCCTCGGACGTCCTGCCGACTTCGGTGGACACGAGCACCCGGCTCTCGCGCAGACTGCGGCTGGCGATCCCCCTGGTGTCCAGCGCCATGGACACGGTGACCGAGTCCCGGATGGCCATCGCAATGGCTCGCCAGGGCGGGGTGGGCATCCTGCACCGCAATCTGTCCGCCGACGATCAGGCCAATCAGGTCGATGTCGTGAAGCGCTCCGAAGCCGGGATGGTCAGCCACCCGATCACCTGCGCCCCTGAGGACACTGTGGCAAGCGTCGACCGCTTGTGCGGTCAGTACCGCATCTCCGGCGCGCCGGTCGTCGACCCGGACGGAATCCTGGTCGGCATCGTCACCAACCGGGACATGCGTTTCGAGACCGATCCCAGTCGACGGGTCCGCGAGATCATGACGCCGATGCCACTGGTGACCGCGCTGTACGGCGTCAAACCTGAAGCGGCTCTGGAGCTGTTGCGTCAGCACAAGATCGAGAAACTACCGCTGGTCGACGAGGCTGGGCGGCTGCGCGGGCTGATCACGGTCAAGGACTTCGTCAAGAGCGATGAGTACCCATCGGCCACCAAGGACGACACCGGTCGACTGGTCGTCGGCGCGGCGATCGGAGTCGGCGAGGACGCCTATAAGCGCGCCGGGCTGCTGATCGAGGCCGGAGTCGACGTCCTGGTGGTGGATGTGGCCCATGGCCACCACCGCAGCATTCCGGAGATGATCGCCCTGCTGAAGGCCGATCACACCGTCGAGGTGATCGGCGGAAACGTCGCCACCCGGGCCGGAGCGCAGGCCCTGATCGACGCCGGCGCAGATGGGATCAAGGTCGGTGTCGGACCGGGATCGATCTGTACGACCCGCGTCGTTGCCGGGGTGGGCGTGCCCCAGGTGACGGCGATCTACGAGGCCTCGCGGGCCGCCGCCCCAGCCGGGGTTCCGGTGATCGCCGACGGCGGACTGCAGTACTCCGGGGACATCGCGAAGGCGATCGCCGCCGGCGCCGACAGCGTCATGTTGGGCAGCCTGCTGGCCGGTGTCGAGGAGGCACCCGGCGAGCTGGTGTTCGTGAACGGCAAGCAGTACAAGACCTACCGCGGTATGGGCTC
>JACCTM010000022.1 GCA_013812385.1 Geodermatophilaceae bacterium
CTGCCCCATGGCCTGGAGGGTCAGGGCCCCGACCACTCCAGTGCGCGGCCGGAGCGCTTCCTGCAGATGTGCGCCGAGAACAACATGACCGTGGCCAACTGCACGACGCCGGCCAACTACTTCCACCTGTTGCGCCGCCAGGCACTGAGCACCAGCCAGCGCCCGCTGATCATCATGACGCCCAAATCGCTGCTGCGGCACAAGGCTGCGGTCAGTTCGGTGGCCGAGTTCACCCACGGCCGGTTCTTTCCGGTCCTCGACGATCCGGGCATCGGTAGCAAGGCGCTCAACCGAGAATCGGTCGAGCGGGTGCTGCTGTGCAGCGGAAAGGTGGCCTACGACTTGGGAGCCGAGCGGGAGAAGCGCGGGGCCGGCGAGATTGCGCTGCTGCGGGTGGAGCAGCTCTATCCGCTGCCGGCCGGTGAGATCAACGACCTGCTGTCGACCTTCCCGAATGCCACCGACGTCGTGTGGGTGCAGGAGGAGCCGGCCAACATGGGCGCTTGGCCGTTCATGGCCGTACACCTGCCCGAGCACCTCGCCGACGGACGGCAGCTGCGTCGGGTATCGCGGGATGCAGCAGCCAGCCCGGCCACCGGCTCGCACTCGGTCCATGATCGCGAGCAGGAAGAACTGGTCGTGGACGCGTTCTCCGGTCTGCACGACTAGGCCCGCCCGCCCATACCGCGAGATGTACTTCACCGACCGCGGCATCGAGGAGCTCGCCGAGCGTCGCGGCGAGGAGACTGTCAGTCTGGCGTGGCTGGCCGACCGGCTGCGCGATTTCGTCGACGAAAACCCTGACTTCGAAGTTCCGGTCGAAAGGCTGGCGACCTGGCTTGCCCGCGACGACGAGGACGCCGACGACACCGACAGCTGACGCGGGCCGCTCAACTAGTGGCTCGGGTGAACATCGCCTCGTATCCCAGGGCGCTCTGAGTCAGCTCCGCCTCCGAGCAGGTGTAGGTCACCGGACCGCTGCCTCCTTCGCTGGTGAGGGTCGAGGACTGACCTCGAATGTCGAAGGTCGCGCTCACCTCACCGCCGGTCGCCTCGAAGTCGATCGTCCCCGACTGGTCGGTACTCACCTGGTAGGTCAATTCACCGGAATGGGTGACCTGCCCCAATGCCTCACCCGTCGGGCTCTGCAGGGCAGCCGGGGTGTCGAGATAGGTAACCACCTCCACCCCGTCCGCTGCGAACCGGAGCTGGCGTTCGACGTCGATGAGTACGATTCGCTCGCCGTTGACCGTGGTCTGCTCACGCTGGGACACCGTGCTCCAGACACCGCCCAGGCATTCGTCGATGGCGTAGTCCCGCGGCGGCTCCTGCTGGACCTGCGGTTCCGGCGCGGTTTCTGATGATTGGGTGGCCGCCTCATCAGCGTCTCCACCCGTGCAGGCGGCCAGCGATAAAACCAATGCTGCCAGGGCAACGCAACTCCAGATCCGGCTTCTCCCGTGCTTGGCCATGAGCGAGCCCCCTCCATCACTGTTGCTGGGAAACAGCCTGCCTGGAGGCATCGTGTGTTCCCGGTGAGGACGGATCATCAAACGGCCGTCTCTTGCCCCGTCGTCAGCGCAGATGCTGGGTGATGGTCTTCGTCGCGCCAGCGATGATCAGGTCGCTCAAGGCACCGTTGACCAGCGCGAGCTGCGGCGGTACGTGACCGAAGTCGACATCGACCACCACCGGTAGGTCGAGTTCGGTCAGGGCGCTGCGTACGGCGTCGAGCTGGCTGAACCCCGGTTCGTCCGGAGCGTTCGTACGTCCCACCAGTACGGCGTTCGCGTGGTCGAACCAGCCCGCCAGGCGCATCCGCCACAGATCGCGGGCGATGGTGAAGGCGCCGTTCTCGGCCGCCTCGACGTAGACGATCAATCCTTCGGGCGCGTGATCGGCGGCGAAGGCGCGCAGGTCCCCGAACGTGGTGCCCGCCAGCACGGAGATGGTTTCGATGCAGCCGCCGATGAGCCGGCCCTGAATCTGAACGTCGCCGCCCCCTGGCTGTAGGACGCTCCAGGTTCCGGACGCATCGAGGGTGTACTCCTCGATCGTCGGGTTGTCCTGCCAGCGGTCGTGTCCGCTCGAACGATGTTGCGCTGCCGCCCCTTGCGAGAAACTGGTTCCTGACGGCAGCGTCACCACGTCGAGCCATGAGCTCAGCGGTTCGGCGATCCGATACGGCGTGTCCATCAGGTTCTGCGCGTGCACCGTGGCAATACCGGTCAGGGTTGTCATTGGCAGCAATATCGTCGACAGATCGGAGTATCCGACCAGCCAGGTCGGATCGGATGCGGCGATGGCAGCCAGATCAAGATGCGGCAGAAGTTCCACGGCCAGCTCCCCGCCCCACGGTGGAACCACAGCCTTGATGTCTGGATCGGTCAACATGGCGGTCAACTCGTCAGCCCGCGAACGAGCCGGCGCGCTGGCGGCTGTTTCTCCGTCCATGCAGTCGCCGACGACGACCTGGTAGCCGCGCTGGCGGAGATGACCGATGCAGAACTCGAGACGCGTGCGTAGGTCGTCGGGCACTCCACTCGACGGCGCAGTTACCCCGATCCGGTCGCCGGGCCGGAGTGGAGATGGGTACCGGATAGTCACCGCTGCTCCTTCCAGTCATCGGTCGCGGCAGGTTGTGCTCGAGGGCACCGCTCGCCGACCAACGGTAGGTGGCTCAGGCGTGTTGAACAGCGGACTACAGATCAGCCGCCATGCCGTACCGCTGCACCTGTTGTTGCGACCGTCTTCGGCCACGGGTCAGAACGGTGGCGGGCTGTCGGCGGCGTTCGTCGGCGACATGGTGGTCTTGGCCGCCGACCTCGCGGTGGTGGGCTTCGGTGGTTCGAGGGCCGTTGCCGAGATAGTCGGCTCCGGAGTCGGGTCCGGGTGGTTCGGGTGATGCCGGTGGGCGTGGTGATGGTCGAGGTCGGCGTGGATGGCTTTGCGGGTGCAGCCGAAGTGCCGGCAGGTCCGGTCTCGGGTCCGGACGTGGCGGTCTTGGGCCCGGGTGGGCCGGTAGTTCGGGGTCTCTGCCGGTGGCCGCAGCCCCGGCCCGTCCCGGTCACCCGGGCCGACCCGGTCGTCCCGGTCGCCCGGCGTGGCCAGCCGGCGGGGTCGGCGGGCGTGGCAGGGCCGGCGGGGTTGGCGCCTCGGG
>JACCTM010000056.1 GCA_013812385.1 Geodermatophilaceae bacterium
CGCGCGGCCGGACTTCGACCCGGCGACCCGCGAACAGCGGATCCCGATCAAGGGAGTCCGCAAGCACACGGCCGCGGCCATGGTGAGCAGTGCCTTCACCGCACCGCATGTCACCGAATGGGTGACCGTCGACGTGACCCGGATGATGGCGCTGCGCGGCCGGCTGGCTGGGCGGCCGGAGTTCCGGGCGATCAAGACCTCGCCGTTGCTGTTCGTGGCCCAGGCCCTGCTGCTGGCCGTGCGCAAGCATCCGATGATCAACTCGGCGTGGGACGAGGCAGCGCAGGAGATCGTGGTCAAGGACTACGTGAACCTGGGCATCGCCGCCGCCACTCCGCGCGGTCTGATCGTGCCCAACATCAAGGACGCCGGCGTGCTGTCGATGGCCGAGTTGGCCGGCGCCCTGGCCGAGCTCACCGAGACGGCGCGGTCCGGGCGTACGTCCCCGGCCGACATGTCTGGCGGCACGATCACGATCACCAACGTCGGGGTGTTCGGCGTGGACACCGGCACGCCGATCCTGAACCCCGGTGAGTCGGCGATCCTGGCGGTGGGGACCATCGCCGAACGGCCATGGGTGTACAAGGGAAAGGTCAAGGTTCGTCAGGTCACCACGCTGGGGCTCTCCTTCGACCACCGAGTCGTGGACGGGGAGCTGGGATCCCGGTTCCTGGCCGATCTGGCCGCGTTGCTGCACGATCCCGGCCTCGCCCTCGCGTGGTGACCGCTGGACAGTCCTTGGTGTCCGCTGACCGTACGAATCGACAGATGGTGGAAGGCACCGGCCGACGAATCGTTGAATCGTGCCGTAGATCACCACCGTTACGTAGGAACAATCGCGGCATTCAGGCGTTTACTTAGGTGTACACCACTTGAGGAGATGTGAAAGCAATGAACAACCTGAATAACTGGCGCAAGCACCGCAAGGCTGCTCGCACTCGCCGTGCCATCGAGGTAGCCATCATGCGCGCCCCCGGCCCGGCCATGCGTGACGAACTTCTGACGCTGGCCAACCGCGAAGGGATCAGCCTCAACCGCTGACCCCGCGACACCCCGGCCCTCGACCTAGGACGGCCAACGAGCCCGACCGACCCCGATCCCACAGGGACCGGGGTCGTTTGCTGTCCGCGGCCAATCCCGGATTGTGGGCAGGGGCGACGGGCGGGCCGGTCAGCCGAGCAGGTGTGTCCGGATGGCGTCTTGCTCGGCCTCGGTCAGACCGGCCTCGCTCAGCCACCGGAGCGGGCCGCCGGCGCGCTCGTCGAGGATCTCCAGCAACCGCCACATGGTCTCGGGGCGGGGCCGGTGCCGGTTGGCAATCGCTGCCCAGGTCACCGGATCCATCTTGACGTCGGTGACCGGGTTTCCCTCCGCGTCGGAGACGTCCGCGGCATAGGTCTGGGTCGAGGCCAGCCGGGCCATGATCTCGTCGATCACTTCCCCGCTGCGCGCGTAGTCGGCGACCACGTCCTCACGCCGTACGCCGGCAACCGACAGCGCAAGGGCGATCACAGTTCCGGTCCGGTCCTTGCCGGCGGCGCAGTGCACGAGCGTTGCGCCCTCGTTGTGCTCACCGATGGCCCGCAGCGAATGGACGATGTTGTCCGAGGCGTGCCTTAGGTAGCCCAGATAGTGGATAACCGCCGGTCGTTCGGTGGCGTCGATGTCCAGGGGCGGCCGGTGGCCCGTCGTCCACGGCGTCTGTGCGGCCGCGTCCGACCCTCCGGTGATCCCCTCGGTGAGCGCGTCGGTCCGCTTGCCGGCCTCAGGGTAGAGCGTGAACTCCCGTACGATGACGGCTTCTTCCTGGGTGATCGGTCCAGGCCCCTCCAAGTTGATCTCGGCCGACGTACGCAGATCCAGCACTTGCCGTACGCCGTAGTCGTCGACCAACAGCCGCACGTCGGCCTCAGTCAGGTTCTGCAGGTTGTCCGCCCGCAGCAGCCGCCTGCCCAGGGTCCGACGACCGTCGTCGGTGCGCAGCCCGCCGAGGTCCCGTACGTTGACTGCCCCGTCCAGGTGTACCCACCCGTCGGACAGCTCGATCTCGCTGTTCACCGTCAGCGACAGTACCGTCGTAGGGTGACCTCCCGGAAAACTTCCCATGACGACCAGCGGCAGGCACATATCGTCTCGGTGCTCGAGGACGCCTTCACCGACCTGATGACCGCGGATCCGGTGGCGTTTCGGGCGAAATTTCGCAAGATGGCCGCAGACCCGGGCTCGTTCTACCGCGGCACCGCGTGCTTGTTCTACTCCGACGTGGCTGCGCAGAAGGACCCGTGGGCCGACGAGCGGACCAGCCGGATCTGGATCCAGGGAGACCTGCACGCGGAGAACTTCGGCACCTACATGGACGGTGACGGGGTCCTGGTCTTTGACGTCAACGACTTCGACGAGGCCTATCTCGGGCATTTCACCTGGGACGTCCGCCGAATGGCGGCCAGCATCGCGCTGATCGGCTGGCAGAAGGCGTTGCCCGACGACATCATCACCGAGCTGATCGAGATCTACGTCCGCTCGTACGTCGAGAAGATCCACGACTTCGTCCAGACTGAGCGCGACGACGTCTTCTCCCTCGGCCTGGACTCCACCGACGGGCCGGTCCACGACGTCCTGCTGACCGCGAAGCTGGCCAGTCGGATCGATCTGCTCGAGGACCTCACCGTCATCGACGACTATGACCGCCGGTTCCGCGATGCGCCCGGCGTCCGCCAACTCGACAAGAACGAATTGCACGCGGTCATGGCAGCTTTCGACAGCTACAAGGCCTCGATTCCCAAGGGGAAACGTTCCCGCCGGCTGAACTACGCGGTCAAGGATGTCGTCGGCCGCTCCGGTTTCGGGATCGGCAGCGCCGGGCTGCCCGCGTACAACTTTCTGATCGAGGGTTGGACCCAGGCTCTGGAGAACGACATCGTGCTGTCGATGAAGCAGGGCAACGTGGCCGCGCCGTCGAGAGTCGTGGACGACGAACGGATGACCGACTACTTCGACCATCACGGGCATCGGACCGCGGTCTCCCAGCGGTCCCTGCAGGCCCGCTCGGATCCGCTGCTGGGCCACACCGCGTTGGACGGGGTCGGTTTCGTGGTCAACGAACTCTCGCCGTACGACGCGGACCTGGACTGGGCCGAACTCGTCGAGCCGGATCAGATCAAGTCGGTATTGGGCTACCTCGGGCAGGCCACCGCCAAGGCACACTGCGTGTCCGACGACGACAGTGACGACACCCTGGTGGAGTTCCAGACCGAAGAGGCGATCGCCGACGTTCTCGGCGGCGCCAAGACGACGGAGGCCTTCGTCGAGGACATGTGCGGCTTCGGACTGGACTATGCCAGCCAGGTGCGGGCCGACTACGCGGTGTTCGTGAATGCCTTCCGCGCGGGTGGCTTTTCCGAGGTCACCCCGACCTGATCGGAGGGACAGGCGCTTGCCTCTGAGGCGACCATGCTCGGCGGCTCGTCCCGGACGCAATCGGTTGCAGCACCGCGCGTACGACGATGGCGGGAGAATACCCCCTGAGACACCGCGACGCCGGCCAGGACGATCAGCCCGCCCACCGGCTGGTACCACTCCAGCCGCTCACTGAGCACGACGATGCCGACGACTGTGGCGACCAGTGGAATGACATAGGTGACCATCGAGGCGGTGCTCGCCCCGGCCAGCCGGATGTTGCGAAACATGATCAGGAACGCGATGCCGGTCCCCAGCGCGCCCAAGGCTAGAACACTGGCAATGACATTCCCGGACAACGTCCACGGCGCAGGCGGCGCACCGGCGAACAGCGGCGCGATCACGGCCATCTGCGCGGTCGCCAGGATGAGCTGCGTCGAGGCCACGGCCACACCGGACTGGGTACGTCCGGTGACGAAGCGCTTCTGGTACGGAATGGCGAACCCGTAACAACACGAGGCGCCGAAGCACATGAGCTGCCCGGTCAGTTGAGCTCCGCCCACCCCTTGCCAGATCCCGAGCAGCACCAGCACCCCGCCGAACCCGATGAACAGGCCGATCAGCCGGTGGATGGTCATCCGTTCGGTACGAAAGACGAGGACCGCCAGCGGCAGCACGACCAGGGGCGTCGTGGCGTTCCACAAACCGGCCAGCGTGGAGTCGACCCGCTGCTCGCCGTACCCGAACAGCGTGAACGGCAACGCCACTCCGATCCCGCCGATGACGAACAGATGCGCCCACAGTCGAAGATCGCGGGGCAGCCGATCCCGGGTGACCAGCAGGATCACCAGGAGCGTCGCCGCCCCGAGGGCTACCCGGAACAGGGTCAGGTGCAGTGGGTGCACCTCCTGAATGCCGACCTTGATGAACAGGTAGCTCGAGCCCCAGATGAGGGCCAGGACGAAGAAGCCGGGTAGCCACCGCGGGCTGGCTACCGCTTTCGAACCAGGCGCTGCCGGATCGGCCGAGGAGGGGCTGGTAACGGCAGCGGCGCTCACCACTCAAGAGTCTCAGGTGGGTCCGACCGATGCCCGCGGATATCGGCCATGAATGCTCGATTGCCTGCCTGCGATGGATGCACCGCGATGACAGCGTCGCACTCAGCCGAGATCCGGCCGGCGCCGGCCGTGTCCGGTTGCCTGCTCGAAGGCATGACCGAGTTGCAGTACGGCCAGATCCGCATGGTGCGGGCCGACGATCTGCAGTCCCACCGGCAGGCCGGCCGCAGTGAAACCGGCGGGCACGGACAGGGCCGGCGAGCCGGTGGCCGAGATCAGGTACGCCGACCGCATCCAGGCCAGGTAGTCCGGCTGCTCGACCCCAGCGATCTCGGTGGGGTACTCGTGCTCGATCGGGAAAGGAGACACCTGAGTGACCGGCATCAGCAGTGCATCGTAGGTATCGAAGAACTCCCGTACCCGGTGAAACAGCGCGGTGTGCAGCACCTCGGCACGGCCGACGTCCGGACCGCCCAGTGCCTGGCCCTGGGCAATGTTGTCGGCCAGGCTCGCCTTGACCTGATCGCCGTAACGGCGCATCAAGGTGGCGTGGGTGAGCTGGAACTGCCAGGCGCGCAACGTACGAAAAACCTCGTCGGCACCGGTCATGTTCGGCGTCGCCGCCTCGATGACCGCACCGGCGTCCGCGAATACCGGAAGTGCCTCTTCGAGAACGTGGAGAATTTCCGGTTCAACCGCGAATTGACCTCCGAGATCGGGGGACCAGGCCAACCTCAGCCCGGTGAGGTCGCGCTCGAGATCGGTATCGAAGCTCGATCCCGAAGTCTCCAAGGCGATCGGGGATCGGGGGTCCGGCCCGGCGATCACCGACAGCATCAGGGCCGCGTCGGCGACCGTACGAGCCATCGGCCCCTGTACGCCCATCGTCGCCCAGCCGGCCTTCGTCGGATACGTCGGAACCCGGCCGGGCGATGGTCGCAGCCCCACGACGTTGTTCCACGCGGCCGGATTGCGAAGTGAGCCGCCCATGTCGCTGCCGTCGGCCAGCGGTTGGAAGCCGCAGGCCAGCGCGACGGCAGCGCCACCACTGGACCCGCCGGACGATCGAGTCGGGTCGTAGGCATTTCCGGTCGCCCCGAAGAGTGGATTGAAGGTGTGCGATCCCGCCGCGAACTCCGGGACGTTGGTCTTCCCGATTGTCACGGCTCCCGCGTTGTGCAGGCGCTCGATGATCAACTCGTCGGTCTCTGGCACGAAGTCGGCATGGACCGGCGAGCCGAACGTGGTCAGTACCCCGCCGGTCAGGTGGGTGTCCTTATGGGCCATCGGCAGGCCATGCAGGACGCCGACCTCGCGGCCCGCCGCCAGTTGGCGATCGGCCTCGTCGGCTGCATCGAGAGCTCGGTCGGCGTCCAGACTCACGATCGCGTTGACCGCCGGATTGAACCGCTCGATCTGATCCAGATGGGCCTGCATCACCTCGCGGGCGCTCACCTCGCGGGCCCGGATGGCCGCAGCCAAGTCACGCGCCGTACGGAAAACCATCTTGTCGGACACGGTGCCGAGAGTGCCAGAAAGCCGGTCCGGGCGGCGCTTTCGGCCGGTTGGTTAGCCAACCGCCTCTTTGTCCCCTGCCAAAGGGGAGGTTGTGTAGCGAGCCGTCCTTATTCAGTGGGCGCTCAGCGCAAGTAACCAGCCAGCGAGCGCAGCCGGACGGCCCGAAACTCGCGCTGAACGGCGCTTGACGAAAGACTGCCCGGGATGACCCAGCAACCGGGATCAGAGGATGCGGTGACTGACCGCGACGCCGTGCCCGATCGCGACGCCGTGCCCGAGCGGCCGGTGCTGGCCGAGGACGTGCCTATTGAGGCCGAGGGGGAGCGTCCGGCGCGGACACTCAGCGGTCGCCTACAACTTGCGCTTAGCCTCGTGGCCGCGCTGGTGTCCGTGTACGCGCTGTACAACGTGTTCGCGCCTTTCACGGTCCTGCCTTACCGGATCATCTTCCTCGCGGTCGTGCTGCCGCTGACGTTCTTGCTGTACCGGCCGGCGTTGAGCATCCTGCGCCGTCGCAGCGGCGAGACCAACGATGCAGACCAAGCCGACAAGAAGGCGGCTCGCCCGACGCTGTGGGATTGGCTGCTGGCCGGCTTGTCGATCTTCGTGACGTTGTGGCCGTTGATCGGTGGCTTCGACGCCTACCTGGCGCGCAGCTTCGCGCCATTCATCATCGACGTCGTCTGCGGGTTCGCCGTCGTTGCCCTCGTGCTCTTGGCGACCTGGCGCACGGTCGGTCCGGTGCTGCCCATCATCGTTGCCATCTTCATCCTGTACGCCTACTTCGGCGCCCTGATCCCGGATGGGTGGCTGATCGGGCACCGCGGGTACGGGCTGTCTCGCCTGACCTCGCAGTTCGTGATGGGCACCGAGGGGATCTTCGGCGTACCACTGGACGTCGCGGCGACCTACATCATCCTGTTCACGATCTACGGTGCCGTGCTCGAGTTGTCCGGCGCGGGTCAGTTCTTTCTGGACATCAGCTTGGCCGCATTCCGCAAATCCCGTACCGCTCCAGGGCGTACGGTGACGATGGCCGGCTTCCTGTTGGGCACCGTGTCGGGTTCCTCGACCGCGACGACGGTCAGCCTCGGTTCCGTGGCCTGGCCGATCCTCAAGCGTGCCGGATACCCGCGCGAGGCCGGTGGCGGGATCCTGGCCGCGGCCGGAATCGGCGCGATCTTGTCGCCACCGACCTTGGGTGCGGCGGCGTTCATCATCGCCGAGCTGCTGCGGGTCTCCTATCTGGAAGTGCTCGGGTACGCGCTGATCCCGACCCTGCTCTACTACCTCGGCATCTTCCTCGCCATCGAGTTCGACGCGCGCCGGTTCGGCGTACGCGAGGTGGAGATACCTCAAAAGGGATTCTGGAAGCTGTTGGGCCGCTTCGGTTATCACTTCAGCTCGTTGATCATCATCGTGGTCTTGCTGGCACTGGGGCAATCGGCGTTCAAGGCAGTTGTATTCGCGTCGCTGCTCGCCTTCTTCTTGTCCTTCTTCGACAAGCGGCGCCGAATGACTCCGGCCCGAGTCTTTGCCGCACTGGCCAAGGGGGCATCCGGTGTCCTGCCGGTAGCCGCGACCTGCGCTGCTGCCGGACTGATCGTCGCGGTCCTGACGATCACCGGTCTCGGGTTGGATCTCTCCGGGATCATCGTGGATCTGGCCGACGTGCTGTCGACCAACGACACCATGCTGTTGGTGTTCACCACGTTGTTCGCCGCGATAGCGGTGATCCTGCTCGGACTAGCGGTTCCGGTCACCGCCTCGTTCATCATCGCCGCCGTCATCATCGCCCCGGCACTGACGACCCTCGGCGTTGGGACGCCTGAGGCGTACATGTTCATCTTCTACTACGCGGTGCTCTCCGAGGTGAGCCCGCCGACCGCGCTGGCAGCGGTGGCGGCGGCCGCGATCACCGGCGGTAACCCGAACAAGACGATGTTGATGACGTGGAAGTACACCCTGCCCGCGTTCCTGGTCCCCTTCGCCTTCGTTCTCGCGCCGGCCGGCGCCGGGTTGATTGCGGACGCGCCGTTCGGGCAGACGGTTCTGGTCACCGTGATCTCGGGGGTGGCCGTGGCGGCGCTGGCCGTCGTGACCGGCAAGTGGATGTTCGGTCCGGCCGGTCCGATCGAGCGGATCCTGTGCCTGGTCGGGGCGCTCTTCCTGCTCTACCTCGAGACAGCCACGGTCTTTGTCGGGCTGGGCGTCCTACTCGTGGCTGTCGTCGTACACCTGCTGACTAGGAAGTCCCGCGCTCCCTCGATATCTGATACCCAAGCACGATCACAACAGGAGGTTTCACCGTGACACAGAGATCTGTATTCGGGATCGCCGCGCTGGCTGCGGGGGCACTGGTTCTGTCCGGCTGTACCGAGGCCGGTGGAGGTGGCGGTGGCGGTGGTGGTGGTGACGGTGCCGGCGAGGAGGAAGCCGGTTGCGCCGCACCGGAAGAGAGTGGCCGGTTGTCCATCGCCACCGGCAACACGACCGGGGTCTACTACATTCTCGGCGGCGGCCTGGCCCAGGTGCTCACCGACAACGTCGAGGGCATCGAGGCCACGGCTGAGGCGACCAACGCGTCGGCAGAGAACATCCGGTTCGTCTGCGCCGGAGACAGCGACATCGGATTCACCCTGGCTGACACCGCCGCTGACGCGGTCAACGGGGCGGCCTCCTTCGAGGATGCGGCGCAGCCCGTACAGGCGCTGGCCCGGATCTACAGCAACTACACCCAGGTGTTCGCCCGAGCCGACGCCGGGATCGAGTCGATCGCCGACA
>JACCTM010000057.1 GCA_013812385.1 Geodermatophilaceae bacterium
TCCACGCCGGTCAGGTCTGCGTGGCCGATGGCACCCCTCTCGCGGCACAGAAACTGGAGCGAGTGCTGACCAACGATCCGGGCACCGGGGTCATGCGCCATGTCGATGCCGGCTACGAACGTGCCGAGGATGTGGCCGCCGAGCGCGGCGTACGCGTACCGATGACCGAGTCGTGACCGCACCGGACCGAGCCGCGTCCGGGAAGGCACTGATCCGGGGCCGGTCCTGGTGGTGTCGGCAAGCGTGGCTGCCCGAGGGCTTGGCCAGCGACGTCCGGCTTAGCGCCGACGCCGACGGCCGCTTCACCGACGTACAGACCGGGGTAGGAGCGACCGGGCAGGACACCCAGTTGCCGGGAATCGTGCTGCCCGGGTTCGCCGACGCGCATTCGCACGCTTTTCATCGGGCGCTGCGCGGACGTACGCACTCCGACGGCGGCACCTTCTGGACCTGGCGTGACCTGATGTATTCGGTGGCCGCCCAACTTGACCCGGATTCCTACCGGGCGCTGGCCACCGCCGTGTACGCCGAGTCCGCTCTGGCCGGAGTGACCTGTATCGGGGAGTTCCACTACCTGCATCACGGACCAGGCGGCACGCCGTACGACGACCCGAATGCGATGGGCGAAGCGTTGCGGGAGGCCGCGGCCGCAGCCGGGATCCGGCTGACCCTGCTTGATGCCGCCTACCTCAGCGGTGGACTGCATGCCGATGGGCACCAGCCGCTCAATTCCGTACAAGAACGCTTCGCAGACGCAGACATCGATACCTGGGCGCAGCGCTCGGACGCGTTGCAGCCGGACCCGAACGTGCGGATCGGAGTTGCCGTTCATTCGGTACGGGCGGTGCCCGCCGAGCACCTCGCCCGGATCGGCGAAGTAGCGGCCGGACGCCCCCTGCACGTCCACCTCTCCGAGCAGCCAGCCGAGAACGAGACGTGCCAAGCCGTGTACGGCTGCAGCCCAACCGAATTGCTCGATCGGCATGGGCTGCTGGGTCCCGCGACCACGGCCGTCCACGCGACTCACCTCACCGACAACGACATAGCGATTCTCGGAGCGCGCCGGGTGTCGGTGTGTCTGTGCCCGAGCACTGAAGCCGACCTGGCCGACGGGCTGCCACCCACCGGGCCGCTGCTCGCCGCCGGCGTGCGGCTGTGCGCGGGCAGTGATCAACATGTGGCGGCCGACCTGCTCGCCGAGGCGCGGGGGGTCGAACTGCACGAGCGGCTGCGCACCGGTCGTCGTGGAACCGTGTCCCCGGCTGCCTTGTTGAACGCCCTCACCACAGCCGGCCACGCCGCCCTCGGCTGGCCGGAAGCCGGCCGTCTCGAGGTTGGCGCGCCCGCCGATCTGGTAGCCATCGAGGACTCCAGCCCGCGTACCGCCGGCACCGAGCCGAGCCAGATCATCATGACGGCAGGGACGGCCGACATCCGCACAGTCGTCGTCGGCGGTGCGACCGTGGTGACCGATGGCCGACACGTCCTCGGCGACATCGGCAAACTCATCGACGAAGCGCTGGCATTGCTCGACGAGCCGATCGGTGCGGCTCCTGGATCCGTACGAAGTGGTCAATAACGGCAGATGATTGGCCGGACCGGATGCAGTTAGTGACCACTCGGCCGAGTCAGACCCCGCGCGTGCAGCGGACGCACGCTCCTATGAGATCGCGGTCGCGTGCTTGGGCTGGTAGAGCCCGAGTTCGCCGCCGCCGTCGGCCTTCATCGCCTCGACCGTGGCATGGACGTCATCGCACATCAGGTACAGCCCCTGGCTGGGCGGGCCGTCGGCCGGGTGGCACGCGAGTTCACCGGGCGGCAGCGCGAAGATGAGCCAGCCGTCGTCGGCATCGACCGATGGGAACTGCAACACGTCGCGGAAGAACGCGCGATCAGCGTCGGCGTCAGGGGTGAACAGAATCGTGTGGGCGCCTATCAACATTGTCGTGCTCCCTGATGTGGTTGGTTCAGGATGGGTCAGGTCGTGGTTGCCGGTAGGAACCGAGCCCGACGCTGGGCAGCCACAGGTCGAGGGCGGCAGTAAGCCGTTCGCGGTTGAGTACGTAGTGCCGTTCGCGGCCGTCGGGCCGGACGGTGATCAGTCCGGCCTGCACGAGAACGCCGAGGTGACGCGTCGTGGTCGGCCATGAGTGCGAGAAGCAGGCGGCGAGTTCGCCCGCGGTCATGGAGCCTTTGCGAGTGTGCAGCACCTGCAGGATGTGCCGCCTGGTGTTGTGCGAGAGGGCGGAGAAGACGGCGTCGAGCTCATCGAGATCGCGGAGTCCGCGCGGTCGACGGTCAGCCACCACACGTCAGGACAGATCGAGGGCGTGGGCAGACTTGAACTCGAACATCGGACGGCCGCCACGGGACTCGCACAGATCGCCCATGGACTCCCAGATCGAGCTCCCTGAGCAAGGCCATATGTCGACGCAGGATGTCCTTGAACTGTTCCTCGGCGCCGGGCTTGACGCGGTACTGGGCAATGGAGATGACGGGTGATGACATGAGTATTGTTTAGCGAGTTCGCTAAGTGTAGTCAAATGGAGCTGATTCGGCGTATCACGGTCCGCGGCGGAGGCTGGGAGTTGGCTGGGAGTCAGACTTCATTCAGTTGCAGCGACGTACGGTGAGTGAATGGTTGGGGTCGGGAGGGTGCACAGGTGACCGCACGCCATCGGTGGGCCATGGTGGCCGCCCTCGTCGCCGTACTCGTCGCCATCCCGATCGGGCTCTCTGCGCTGCCTGCCGCCGACACCGAGATCAGCGCGGACGAGCTGTTGCAGAAGATCCAGGACTCCGGCGACGTGAGCTATTCCGGGTACGCCCAGTCCATCGGCGGAGTCCTGCTGCCGATAAACGAGCAGCTGCCCGAACTCGTGGAGCTGTTCGCCGACCGAACCACGACCCGGGTGTGGTGGCGCAGTCCGGAGGAGTGGCGGGTCGACACGATCGGGCTGACCGGGGAGACCGGGGTGCATCGTCGCGGCGCGACGACCTGGACCTGGGAGTACGAGGCCAACCGCGCCACGCGCAGCCCCGTACCCGATCTACGCACTCCACGTCCAGACGACCTGCTGCCCAGTGAACTCGGGCGACGGTTGCTCAGCGAGGCCGAGGTCGACGAAGTGACCCGGCTCCCGGCCGAACGCATCGCCGGGATCGATGCCCCGGGCCTGCGCCTGAGCCCGCGAGAAGCGCAGTCCAATGTGGACAAGGTCGAGATCTGGGCAGATCCTGAGACGGGTTTGCCGTTGCGGGTGGCTGTGTACGGCGAAGGAGCTGCCCTACCGGCCGTCACGACCTCGTTTCTCGACATCGACTTCGAACGACCCAGTGCGGACATCACCAATTTCTCGCCACCGCTGGGCGCCCGCGTCCAGGTCGAAGAGGTCGACGACATCGTCGCGGCCGTCGATCGATTCGCGGATTCCGTACCGCCGGATCGGCTCGCCGGGCTCGACCGCCGGCAGCAGGCCGACGGCCTCGGCTCGGTCGGCGACTACGGCCGCGGCGTAACGGTGCTGGTCGCCGTCCCGCTGTGGCGGGAGTTCGCCGAACCCCTGCGCAGGCAACTCCTCGAAGCGCCGGCCGTCGACCTGACCAACCCGTTGGGTACGGCAGTCACAGTCGGCCCGTTCTCCGTGCTGCTCACCGACGGTGGCGGTGAGGTGAGCTACCTGCTGACCGGGACCGTCGATCTCGAGACGCTCGAGCGCGCCGCACGAGACCTCCGCGACAGACCACCGGTCCGACGATGATCCGCACCTCTGGGCTGACCAAGTCATTCGGTCAGATCCTCGCCGTGGACGGCATCGATCTCGATGTCCGCGAGGGCGACATCTACGGCTTTCTCGGTGCGAACGGATCCGGCAAGACCACGACGGTACGGATGCTGCTCGGACTGGTGCTGGCCTCCAGCGGTGAGATCGAGGTTCTCGGAAAGCGAATGCCCAAGCAGGCCAAGATTGTTCTCCCCCGGGTGGGCGCGCTGGTCGAGGGCCCGGGCGCTTATCCGCATCTGTCCGGCCGTCGAAACCTCGCACTGTCGGACGCGGCAGGGGTGGGCGGCTCGCGAAGCGACCGCACCGTACGCATCGACGCCGTTCTGGACCAGGTGGGCCTCGCCGGCGTCGACAACCGCCCGGTCAAGGCCTACTCCCTGGGCATGCGGCAACGACTGGGCCTCGCTTCCGCGTTGCTGCGCAAGCCCGAGCTGCTCATCCTGGACGAACCCACCAACGGTCTTGACCCGCAAGGCATCCGTGAGATCCGGGACCTCCTGCTGGCCCTGCACGCCGGCGGCACCACGGTCTTTCTGTCCAGCCATCTGCTGGCTGAAGTCGAGCAACTGTGCACGCGGGTCGGCGTCCTGGATCGCGGCCGGCTCGTACTGCAGGACCAACTCGACATCCTGACCGCGCCAACCGGCAACAGCGTCGTCCGTACCCCCGACGTCGATCGGGCGCATGCGCTGCTCGACGGACGGGTGCTCGGCAAGGACGGCGATCGGCTGACGGTTGCCGGAACGGATGCGGCCACGCTCAACGTTCTGCTCGTACGGGAAGGAATTCGGGTCAGCGAGCTCGGACCGGACCGGCGCACCTTGGAACAGGTGGTGCTCGAGGCGGCGACCAACTCCGGATCCGATCGGATCCCAGCGGTCACACCATCGCGTCCGGACCAGCCCGCAGCGACTTTCGGGGTGTCCGGATGATCGCGGTCGAAATCAGGAAGATGCTGCGTCGGCCGCGGACCTGGGTCACGATCCTGATGCTCAACGCGCTGCCGACGCTGATCGCGGTGCTCTTGGCGCTCACCGACATCGGCCCTCGTCCGGGGGAGGGACCGGTGTTCTTGTCGTCGGTCCTGTCCAACGGCACGCTGTTCCCGCTCGCTGCGCTGGCGGTGATCCTGCCGCTGTTCCTACCGGTCGCCGTGGCCGTGATCGCCGGGGACTCGATTGCCGGCGAGGCCCAGTCGGGCACTCTGCGCTATCTGCTGGTCCGGCCGGTCGGCCGTACCAGACTGCTCGTCGCCAAGCTCGCCTCGATCTTCGTGTTCGTACTCCTGGCCGTCGTCGTCGTCGCGGCGATCGGGTACGTGGTCGGTGTCAACCTGTTCGGGACCGCGAGCGTTGCGGCGAGCGTGTCGGGAACCACCCTGACCAACGAGCAGATCGCGGTCCGTACGGCGCTGGCGATCGGCTACATCACGCTGTCGATGCTCGGTGTCGCGGCGATGGCGTTGTTCCTGTCCACGTTGACCGACTCACCACTGGCCGCGACGCTCGGCGCCTTGGCTTTTCTGATCGCCTCCTCGTTGCTGTTCACCTTGGATGCCGCCGACGCACTGTCGCCGTATCTGCCTACTCGCTACTGGCTGGCCTTCGCGGACCTGTTCCGAGATCCCATCCAATGGCGTGACATCACCCGAGGCATCGCCCTGCAAGGGGTGTATGTCGGTGTCCTGCTCTCGGCGGCCTGGGCAAACTTCACCACCAAGGACATCACCAGCTGAGCCACTCTCAGCTGAGGCGCGCGCAGTCCTGAGTGGACAGGGCGACCGGTGGGGTCGACCGGAGTTGCGCGGCGACGATGCCGGCCACCAACGGGTCGGTGACCAGGCCGGAGTGAGTGACCCGCGAATCCGGGCAGACGCTCTGTACGACGATGCCCAGGGCACCCTCCAGTTGTGCGGAGGCAGGTGGCGTGACGGTCTCGTCCAGGGTCGTCCAGATCGTGACGAATGCTGGTCCGTCGGGTGTCTCGTCGCCGGCGTTGAGCTCACGCAGGAGGTCACTGTCCGGTGCGAGTTGTTGGCAGGCCACGGGGCAGGCACCGGGAGCGACATCTTCGGCCAACCCGGCCAAGGTGGTTCCGTGATGCGGTGCACCGAGCGTGACCACCCGCCGGGCCATTCCGTCGCCGCCGAGTTCGCTGACCCAGAGCCGCGCGACCAGGCCGCCGGCGGAGTAACCGACGATGTCGACCGACGAGGCTCCGCTCCGCTCGATGACCGCGCCGACCGCCTCGTCCAGAGCTTGCGCCTGCACACGCAGGTCGCCCGTACCGTCACCGGGCAGCGGGAGCACCGTGACGTCTCGCCCGTCACCCCGCAGCGTCTGCGCCAGGACGTTCAGCCCGCTGGTCGAGCCGCCGAAACCGGGAACCAGCAGGACCGGTCCCGGTTCGTCCTGGGATACCGGCGTCGCCGACGGTGTCGAGCTCCGTACGGCCAGAAAGACCCCAACCAGCGCTGCCGCGACCACGATGGCGAGGACTCCGAGCAGCAATCTGCGTCGCTGCGGTGCCAGCCCGGCGAACATCAGCTCATCGTGCGCCTCCAACCGTGAAAACCGCGTCAGGACTGAGTCCTCAGTCGCGGGTGTAGACGATGTGCAGTAGTGCGGCGACCTGGCGGTATGGGTCGCGACCTCCCGCTTCGCGCTCGGCGGCCAGGAGCAGGGCGAGTTCATCGGGCGGTGGCAGTTCGTCGTCCTCGCGGTGGTCGGTGAGGATCCGCACGCCGTACCAGGCATAGGGCCGCCAGCCGTCCCCGTGCAGCAATTGGTCGAAGTCCTCAGTGGTATGCGCACGGGCGGCCAAGCCGAGTCGGTTGGTGTAGTCGCCGCTGTCGAAGGAGGCCACCGCGTCGGCCCAGTGCCCCCGCAGACCTGCGCGCATCGCCGGGGCGAGCCCGTTGCGGACCAGCAGTGAAAGGGTCGCTCGGCCTGCGGCGACGGCGGAACAAGTGCTCAGCAGGGGGCCCACATCGTCGAAATAGGGCAGCACTCCATGGCAGAGGATGAGATCAAAGGGCCCGGGAGCCAGGTCGGCCGCGGCTTCTCCCGGACCTAGCACGAGCTGGACCCTCGACCGGAGCTCGGCAGACTCCGCACTGAGCTGCGACTCGAACAAGGTCAGCAGATCGGCAGAGATGTCCAGGCCGGTGACCTCGTGGCCGGCTCGGGCGAGCAGTAGCGCTTGGGTCCCCTGTCCGCAGCCGACATCGAGCACTCTGGCCAGGCCGGGCCCGCGTACGGCGAGCACTTCTGCCAACTGGGCGGCCAACACATGCTGCCGTACAACATCTCTGAGCCGCCCCAGGACACCGATCCACGCGTCGACCCCTGCGAGGAATCTTATGTTCACCTCAGGGTGGTCGGCCATGCGGCGAACGTAGTACCAGCGAACGTGAGCCGCGGTGCGTGTGCGGAGGTGACCCGGCATGATCGCAGCATGTCGAAGCGCAGCAGTTTCGTTGCCGCGATCGTCGCCGCACTGACGGTCATGTCCGGCTGCACCTCTGCTGCCGTCTCCGGTCCGGCTGACCGAAGCTCGGATGCGCTCCGGGAGTCGGCGGAGCCGACGGCGCCCGTGGCGACCCCGGCCGTACCGGGAATGCGCGGGCTGGCCGTACGACTGCGCACCGATGTCGCAGTGGGCGGCCAGTTCCAGACGCGGATCACCAACACCGGGTCCGAGGCGTTCGTGGTCCTGGGGGTCAGCCTCGACTCGCCCGGCTTCGAGCGGCTGCCCTTCGCCGGCCGTCGCGCAACGTTCAGTCCCGGCGCGACGATCGACCTCCCCACGCAGTACGGCGCCGCGTTCTGCGCCGGCGACATCGAGGTCGATCCAGCGTTCTCCGCCATGCAGGTACAGCGGCCAGACGGGACGACAGAGGAGTTACGGGTTCCGCTCGAAGCCCCCGACGACATCGTGGATCGGATCCATCACCAGGAGTGCCATGCGCTCGCACTAGCCGCCGCAGTAGAGGTTGATCTCGGCGAGTTCAACAGCGCGGAATTCGACGGAGAGCCGGTGCTGCGGGCCAGCATCACCCTGACCCGAGGGACGAACTCCGAGGCGATCGCGCTGGTCGGCCTGACTGGCAGTGTGGTGTTCGACCTGATCTTCGCCGATGACAACGAGCCGCCCCCGTCGATGCCCGGCGACGAGGACGAACTCGTCGTCCCGGTCGTTGTGGGCATGACCGGCCGCGGCTGCGATGCGCATGTGCTCGGCGAGACCAAACAGCCGTTCGTGTTCCCCTTCTATCTCACCTTCGACGGCGGCGAGGTTCAGTACGGCGTCTTGGAGGTTTCTCCCGAGCAGCGCGACGCCTTGTGGAGCTTCGTCCAAGTTGCCTGCGCCTGAGGGCTACCAGCCGTAGGGCAGGCCGGTGTAGTTCTCGGCCAGGCTCTGCGCGGCTGCCCGCGACGTACTGAGGTAGCGCAGCTGGGCCAGTTGCAGCTCGCGCGCGAACGGATCGTCGCCGTCGGTGTGCAGCATGGAGGTCATCCACCAGGAGAAGTGCATGCATCGCCACACCCGGCGCAACGCAGTCTCCTGGTAGGCGTCGAGAAGGGAGGCGCCGCTGGAGCCGTACGAGCCGATGATCGCGTCTGCGAGCAGCTTGGCGTCGGCGACTGCAAGGTTCAGGCCCTTGGCGCCGGTGGGCGGGACGATGTGCGCTGCGTCTCCCGCGAGGAACAGCCTGCCGTACCGCATCGGCAGACTGACGAAACTGCGCATCGGAGTGATGCTCTTGTCGAGCAGCTGACCGGTCGTCAGCTCCCAGTCCTCGTGGGCCAGTCGGGTGGTCAATTCGGTCCAGATCCGGTCGTCGGACCAGTCCTGCAACCTCTCCGCGACGCCCACTTGCAGATAGAGCCGGCTGATCGAGGGGGAGCGCATGCTGTGCATCGCGAAACCGTGGGGATGCCAGGCGTAGAGCAGTTCGTCGGTAGAGGGTGGCGCCTGGGCAAGGACACCGAGCCAGCCGTACGGATAGTCGCGTGCCCAGGTACGTCTGGCGGATGCCGGAATGGCTGGCCCGCAGATACCGTGCGAGCCGTCACAGCCGGCGATCACGTCGCAGTGGATGGTCTGCGCGTTGCCGTCCGCATCGGTGAAGGTGACGGTCGGAAGATCGGTCTCTATGTTGTGGACGGCGGTGTCGGACACCTCGAAGTACAACGGCAGGTCGTTTGCCACTCGGGCGGCGACGAGGTCCTTGACCACCTCGGTCTGGCCGTAGACCCACACCGACCGACCGCACAACTCGGGGAAGTCGAGGTGCTGGCGGGTTCCGGGCCACTGCAGGTAGATACCGTCGTGTCGCAGCCCTTCGCGGTCGAGTCGCTGCCCCACACCGCTGGAACGGAGCAGGTCGACGGTGCCCTGTTCGAGGACCCCTGCTCGCAGTCGCGCTTGGATGTAGTTGCGGGAGCGGTTCTCGACGATCACGGACTCGACGCCGGCGTTGTTCAGCAGGTGGGCGAGAACGAGCCCGGCAGGTCCTGCGCCGACGATCGCCACCTGAGTCCGCATGCCGAAGACCCTTCCCTGCACGGGCCCGGCGCACCAGCCCGTCGCGGCGCATAGCCTTGTCCGCGACAGCCTGCGCATCGGACCGCGAGGGGTCTTCATGAGTAAGTCCCGCCTTTCGGGTGTTGCGAGGTTGCCGCACTACCGGCCGGATCCGGCGGGGACGCATCCGCCGCTGCTCAGCCCTGACTATGCCTCCACGCAACTGCGGGCCCCGCTCAAAGCCCCGGTGGACCTGCCGCAGCGGCTGACCGAGGTGACCGGTCCGGTCCTCGGCGACGGACTGGTGCGTCCAGGCGACGCCGATCTCACCCGCGGGTACGCCGAGGAGCCGGCCGGGCAACGGATCATCGTTTCGGGGCGATTGCTCGACAGCGACGGACGGACGATCCCGCACAATCTGGTGGAGATCTGGCAGGCCAACGCGGCGGGGCGCTATCGCCATGATCGGGACAATTGGCCGGCACCTCTGGACCCGAACTTCGACGGGATGGGTCGCACCCTGACCGATGCCGAGGGCCGCTACAGCTTCACGACGGTCAAACCCGGCGCGTACCCCTGGAGGAACCACCACAACGCTTGGCGCCCGGCGCATATCCACTTCTCGCTGTTCGGTCGCTCCTTCACCCAGCGGCTGGTCACCCAGATGTATTTCCCGGACGATCCGCTCTTCGGTCAGGACCCGATCTTCAATTCCGTGCCCGAATCCGCCCGCCAACGCATGATCGCGAACCTCTCCCTCGCGGACACACGCCCCGACTGGGCACTAGCGTTCCGGTTCGACATCGTGCTGCGTGGCAGCGTCGCGACACCGTTGGAGTCCGAAGGGTGACCGGATTGGGCAGTACGCCGTCACAGACGGTTGGTCCCTTCCTGTCGATCGGTATGACCTGGGAGGGCGGTGAGTACGTCGTACCCGACGGCGCCCCCGATGCGTTCTGGATCCACGGTCGCCTCCTCGACGGTGCCGGCGACGCCGTACCGGACGGGGTGATCGAAACCTGGCAGGCAGACCGGTCCGGTGCATTCGGTCATGCGCTGACGCCACTGGGGTCAGCGGTCGAGAACGTCGAGAACGTCGGGGGGTTCGGGGGGTTCGGGCGCAGCCTGACCGGCCCCGACGGTCAGTACGGCGTGCACACCGTGAAGCCGGGCCGAGTCGATGACGGACATGGCGGATTCCAGGCTCCGCACCTCGATGTGTCGGTGCTCGCTCGTGGCCTGTTGCACCGCGTGATCACGCGCATCTACTTCGCCGACGAGGTCGAGGGCAACGCCGCCGATCCGGTGCTGTCGGCACTGCCCGATGACCACGCCCGATCCACGTTGATCGCCCAGCTCGACGGGCACGGTGGCTACGCCCTCGACATCTGGCTACAGGGTGTCGCCGAGACCGTCTTCTTCACGGTCTGATCGGGAAGTGTCAAGCGGCATGAGCGATGGACTGTTCACCGAGACCGACCAGCGCGGCTCGGTCCGCGACGAGGTGAGCAGTCGCGCGTGGTTGGCAGCCATGCTCGACGCGGAGGCTGCGCTGGCCCGTGCGTGCGCCGATGTCGGTGCCATCCCGGTCGCCGCTGCGCAAGTGATCGCCATGGCCTGTGCCGATGTCGACCGGTTCGATGACAAGCAGCTCGGCATACTCGCGGTCGAGACCGGCAACCCGGTGGTCGGATTGGTCGCCGCCATCGAGGCAGCTGTCCCCGACGATGTCACCGCCTACGTCCACTGTGGAGCGACGAGCCAGGACATCATCGACACTGCTGCGATGCTGATTGCCCGTCGGGCGATCACCGCCCTGTTGGCCGATCTCGACGGTTGCGCGGCGGCGGCGGCAACTCTGACCGAGCAGCATCGCGACACACCGATGATCGCCCGAACCCTCGTGCAGCCGGCCGTGCCGACCACCTTCGGCCTGAAGACGGCTCTGTGGCTACACGGCTTGACGAGAGCAAGCCGGGATCTTCACCGCGTCCAGCAGGGGCTGCCTGCCCAACTGGGCGGCGCGGCAGGCACCTTGGAGGAGGGATTTCCAGAGGCAGGAAGGGGCTTGCACGCCGTGCACGCGTACGCCTCCCGCCTCGGATTGCGCGAGCCGCAGCTGCCCTGGCATACATTGCGTTACCCGGTCGGCGAGCTGGCCGGCGCCCTTGCGACAGCGGCGGGCATCCTCGGCAAGGTCGCCCTGGACCTGGTTCTGCTCAGCCAGAGCGAGGTCGCTGAACTGACGATGGCCGACCACGCGCGGAGCGGTCGAAGCTCAACCATGGCGCACAAGCGGAACCCGGTGGCCGCCGTAGCAGCACGGGCGGCGGCCAAGCGGGCCCCGGGATTGGCTGCCACCCTGTTTGCGGCGATGGAACAGGAGCATGAGCGCGCCGCCGGTGCCTGGCAGGCGGAATGGCCGACGCTGAGCGAGCTGCTGATCTGCCTGGGCTCAGCCGCCGCCTGGCTGCGTGAAGCCTTGAGCTCCTTCGACGTGGACGAGGATCGAATGGCCAGCAACCTCGCGGCACTCGGGTCGTCGGCCACGGCCGGTAACGCCATCGCCCTAGCGAATCGGGCGCTGGCCGAATACCGATCGACGACTGACGAGCACGCGTGACGAGCGCGACTGCCATGAACGACTGAGATGAGGGGACTGCTCTGATGGGCGCAATTGCGCTGCACCACGAGATCACCGGAGAACGCGGAGCACCGCCGGTGCTGCTGCTGAACTCGCTCGGCAGCACGCTGGCGATGTGGGAACGACAGGTGCCTGCGCTGGCCGAGCAGTTCCTGGTGCTCAGGTGCGACACGCGTGGGCACGGCGAATCCCCGGTTCCGCCAGGGCCCTACGTCATCGATGACTTTGTCGACGACGCCGTCGCCCTCCTGGACAACCTCGGGCTGGGGCAGGCACATGTTGCCGGACTGTCCCTGGGCGGGATGGTCGCCATGCGATTGGCCGCCCGGGAGCCGGAACGGGTCGAGCGGCTGGCTCTGCTCTGCACATCGGCTCAGCTCGGACCGCCGGAGACCTGGGCTGAACGCGCAGCGACCGTACGAGCTCAAGGCACCGGTGCCGTCGCGGACACGGTCGTCTCCCGCTGGCTGACCGAGACCCGGCGAGCAGCCGAGCCGCAGACGACGGAGTACCTGCGGGAGATGGTCGCCGCCACCCCGGCTGACGGGTACGCCGCCTGCTGCGAGGCCATCCGCGACGCAGATCTGCGTGCCGACCTGACTACGATCACCGCACCCACGCTGGTCGTCTCCGGAGCCGACGATCCTTCCACCCCACCGGCGCAACTTCAGGCCATTGCAGCCGGGATACCGAACTCACGACTGCTCGAGCTCGCTGACTGCGCGCACATGGCGACGATCGACCAAGCCGATGCGGTCACCGCCGCGCTCGTCGAGCACTTCTCGGCCGGCGGCCGCAGTGGATGACGAACGGCGTCGGGCCGCCGGTTCTCAGCTACGCCGTGAAGTCCTCGGCGAGGAGTACGTAGCCGCGGCCATGTCCCGTACGAGCGGTCTGACGGCGGACTTCCAGGACTACCTCACCCGTACGGCATGGGGCGAGATCTGGTCGCGCCCCGGCCTGGACCGCAGGACGCGCAGCCTGGTGACCATCTCCGTGCTCACCGCGCTGGGCCACGACCACGAGCTCGCCCTGCACGTCCGTGCGGCCGTACGGAGCAACGGCGTCACCCCCGAGGAGGTCGCCGAGGTGATCCTGCATGCATCGGTGTACGCCGGGGTGCCGATCGCGAACCGGGCGATGAGTGTGGCCCAAAGCGAGTTGGCCGAACTCGGATTCGCCCAGGCGGAACCGGGATCGTGACCAACCAGCCGCAGTATCCCGTCCAGCCGTCCAGCCGCCGTCGCCGTACGGTCCGCCTTCCCAGCGACCGGCTCAACCGCAGGGGCCTCCTCCGAACGCGACCGCCGGACGATCCTCGCTGTGGCTGGTGGCCGTCGCGGTCCTTGCGCTGGCAGTCGTCGGCGCCTCCTACAGGCTGGGTGCCTACCTGGGCCTTCACGGCCGCACCTGGGCTGGCGGCGAATCGACCTCGCCAATCTCACGTCGGCAGCAATCGCGGCTGGGCGCGGGAGCAAGTCCATCGTTCTGGGTGTACCCACCGATCTCGCGAAGCTGCTCGGGCTGCCCGTACAGCAGGGTGCGCGCAGGCTGGGAAGCAGCGGCAATCTGACCAGGGTGTTCACCGTGCTGGGGCTGATCGCAGTCGGGCTGATCACCGGGGCTGCGGTCGTGAGTTAGCGTCGTTGCCGTGTCCGAGGGTCGTCGTGGAGTGCTGTTCGGCGTCGCGGCGTACGGACTCTGGGGCCTGTTCCCGCTCTATTGGCCCTTGCTCAAGCCGGCCAGTCCGCAAGAGATCCTGGCCCACCGCTTCCTCTGGTCCCTGGTCTTCGTCAGCGTCCTGATCGCTGTCGCAGGCAACTGGGCGAAGGTTCGTGCGGTCTTCCGCAGCCGTCGTACGACACTCATCCTTGCTGCTGCGGCATTCCTCATCGCGGCGAACTGGTTCACCTACATCTACGGGGTGAACAACGGGTTCGTGGTGGAGACCTCGCTGGGCTATTTCATCAACCCGCTGGTCAGCGTCGTCCTGGGCATGCTCTTCTTCCGGGAGCGGCTGCGTCCTGGGCAATGGGTCGCGGTGGCACTGGCCACGATTGCCGTGGTCGTACTCACCGTCGATTACGGCCGGTTGCCGTACCTCGCTCTGGTTCTCGCCTTCTCGTTCGGCTTCTACGGGCTGCTCAAGAAGTTGGCGCCGGTCGAATCGGCGGTGGGGCTGACCGTCGAGAGCGGGGTCCTGGTCCTGCCGGCGATCGCGCTCCTTGCCGTCCTGGCGGCCCGAAGTGAGCTGGCTTTCGGTCAGGTGAGCGTCGGCAACACCGCATTGTTGATCAGCGCCGGGGTGGCGACCGCCGTACCGCTGCTGTTCTTCGCCTCCGCTGCCCGGCGGGTGTCGCTGAGCACGCTCGGGATCCTGCAATATCTGGCTCCCACACTGCAATTGATCTTCGGGCTCACGGTATTCGGCGAGCCGATGCCGCCGGTCCGACTGATCGGCTTCTCCTTGGTCTGGCTGGCTCTGGTCATCTTCTCGGTGGACGGACTGTGGGCACGACGGCCCTCGCCCATCCCGGAGCAGCCGATCCCGGGTCTGTCCGGCGTGCCGCAGGATGTTCCCGCCGCACCGCGGGTTAGTCTGCGTCCATAGTCGAATGCCACGCTTGTGATTCCATCGTGACGAGCTGTCAGGGAAGGCCTTTTCGCACCCCATGAAGTCGAGTTCTGCACGCGGACAGCGCCTGGATGAGGCGCCCTCCGATCAGCTCGCCGACGCCGGATACGAGACCGACGGGCTACCCCGACGGGATCGTGAGATTCTCGGATTCGAACGGCAGTGGTGGAAATATGCCGGCGCCAAGGAGCAGGCCATCCGGGAACTCTTCGACATGTCGGCGACTCGGTACTACCAGGTACTCAACGGGTTGATCGACCGCCCGGAGGCGCTGGCCTTTGATCCGATGCTGGTCAAGCGGCTGCGGCGGCTGCGAGCCAGCCGGCAGCGACAGCGTTCGGCGCGCCGATTGGGCATCGACCTGGAGCGCTGAAACGCCCTTTGAATTCGTGGGACAGCGTCCGCTGAGCCGGGTGGAAGCTTTGTCGGCTCGCTAAGCTGAGCCGCAAATGGGAAGGCACAGCGCCGAAGCGCCCCCGACTCCCTCAGGCGATGATCCTGACGGCCAAGCCGCCGACGCCGAGGGATACGAGCACTTCCCGGTCGCTCGAGGTGTCGCGTCGGCTCGAGCCGGCTCCCGCCATCGAGTCGGTTTCGCAGTCGGACTCGTCGTCCTCGGCGTGATCCTCCTGGCGTTCGGGTTGATCACCCTGATCTCAGATGTCGACCCGCAGACCACCGCGGGCCAGGACAACAGCGTGACAGCGACCACGGCCGCTGCCTCGAGCCCGGGTCCGTCGTTGCAACCCACACCGGCGCCATCGGCCACGCCGGAGCCCCCAGCTCAGACCTCGGCGGCACCTCCATCGCAAGAGGTCATGCCGGTCACCGTGCTGAACAACAGCGCGTTGACCGGGCTCGCGTCCCGAGTGGCCGGCGAACTCGAGGCCGGTGGCTGGCCGATAGCCGAGTTGCTGAACTATTCCGAAACCCAGGTGCCAGTCACCACCGTCTTCTTCACTCCTGGAGAGCCGATGGAGATGGCGGCGGCGCAGGCGTTGGCGGCTCAGTTCCCGGAAATTATCGGGGGAGCCAAACCGCGATTCAACGGCCTCGACGGTTCCGGGCTCACGGTGGCCGCCGTCGGGGATTGGGTCCCCTAGCCGGGTCGTCGGTGTGCCGTAGCGGCGCGTACGCAGATCTGCGTATCTCCGAACAGCTACGGAACTAACCGTGCTCGGCCGCTCGTTGCAGGACCATGCCGCCCAGATCCCAGCCACTGCTCGATTCTGGGATCACCGGATCGGCGCGCCACCTCCTCGCCCTCCCGCTCCTGCTCCTCATCGCCATGTCGGGACAGGTCGTTGCGGCCAGCTCTTCCGCCGCAGCCGACGACATCGGCATCGAGACCTTGACCGTCCGTGCCGACGGTGCCGAGGACATCGATCTCGACACCAGCTTGTACCTCCCCGCCGCCACCCAGGACACGCCGGCGCCGGCGGTGATCGTCGGACACGGCTTCGGCGGGTCCAAGGACAGCGTCGAGACCGAGGCGCTGGCGCTGGCCGAGGACGGCTACGTCGTGCTCACCTACTCCGCCCGTGGGCACGGGGCCAGCGGTGGGCTGATCGGGCTCAATGATCCCGAGTTCGAGATCGCCGACCTGTCGGGAATGATCGATACGCTCGCTGAGCGCAGTGAGGTGGCAACCGACTCCGACGGCGATCCGGTGGTCGGAGTCACCGGCGCTTCCTACGGTGGAGCCCTGTCCCTGTTGGGCGCTGCCTACGACGACCGGATCGACGCGATCGTTCCGCAGATCACCTGGAACTCGCTGACCCGCTCGCTGTTTCCGGATCAGGTCGGCGCTCCCGAGGCGGACGCGTTCGCCGGAGCCCCGGCGCCGGGCCAGGACGGCGTCTTCAAGAAGCTGTGGGCCGGACTGTTCTTCAGCTCGGCGTCCGGGTTAGGCGGTGGCGACCCCGGTGAGGATCGGGCCGACGAGCCGGCACCGGGGACACTGGGCGTCACCGACCTCACCTGCGGCCGGTTCCGTGCTCAGGTGTGCCAGGCCTACCAAGAGGCAGCCGTCACGGGCCGGCTCACACCGGAGATAGCCGACATCCTCGACCGGGTCAGCCCCGCCGGCGTGCTCGACCGGATCGACGCTCCCACGATGCTGATCCAGGGACTGTCGGACAGCCTCTTCCCGCTCAGCGAGGCCGATGCCAACGCTCGCGGAATCGCCGAGAACGGCACCCCGGTCAAGATGGTCTGGTACCGCGGCGGACACGACGGCGGGACTGATCAGGACGACGTCGTACGGCTGCGCGCGCTGACCGTTGCCTGGTTCGACCACTACCTCAAGAGAACCGGCCCGGATCCGGGCACCAGCTTCGAATTCCCCGAACCGAATGCCCTGGCTGCTGGTCTCTCGGCCTCCGGTGACGCGGACGAGCGGATCAGCACGGCGCCGGCCTACCCCGGGCTGGCTGCCACGGAC
>JACCTM010000143.1 GCA_013812385.1 Geodermatophilaceae bacterium
TCGGCGGACTCACACCTGACACCACAGCTCCACATGCCGATCCGTACCGTCACGCCACGGGAGGCGTGCACAAGGGTTCTTACCGTCGGGCCTGCATTGCCAGCGGCTTTGCCTACGGACCGTCGGCAACGAGGATGTTCGGCATGAGGCTCTACGCACAAACGCCGTTGCGACGCACTCGCCAGCTGGTCGGGGACCTGATCCTGCTGGCCTGGTGCCTCGCGTGGATTCTGATTGCTGACTTCCTTCACGATCTGGTCAGCGAGCTGGCGGGTCCGGGTCGATTGTTGGAGGATGCTGGCCGTGATCTGACCGGCAGTATGCGCGAGGTGAGCGCTACCGTCGGAGATGTCCCGATCGCCGGCGATGCGCTGCGCGCCCCCTTCGACCTGGCCGGAGACGTTGGAGACGGCCTTCGGGACGCAGGGCAGGCGCAGCAGGACACCGTTGCCGCGCTGGCCTTTTGGCTCGCGTTGGTGATCGCGGTACTGCCGATCGGATGGGCGCTGTTCCGCTGGTTGCCGGCGCGGGCGCGGTGGATGCGGGAGGCGGCTGCAGCCCGGCGCATGATCTATGACGTGGAGCTCTTCGCGCTGCGAGCACTGACCAACCGCTCGCTGAGCGAACTGGCCACTCTCGGGAACGCCCCTGCGGCGGCCCTGTGGTCCGGTGACCGGACGGTCGTCCTCGCTCTGGCCCGACTCGAGCTCGCCGCACTCGGGCTGCGCCCACCCGCTCTGCCGACCGAACGGTCGGCAAGTCTGACCTGACCCCACGACCAGCACGACCAGGTCGGATCAGGTGAAGGCGGAGATCCCGGTGACCGCCCGACCGATCAGCAGCTTCTGCACCTGGCTCGTGCCCTCGTACAACGTCGTCACTCGCGCGTCGCGCAGGAGTTTGCCGACGATGAACTCGTCGACGTACCCGTACCCGCCATGCACCTGCACTGCCGCATTCGCGGCGCGGACCGACATCTCCGAGGCGTAATACTTGGCCATCGACGCGGCAAGCGTGTGCCGCTGGCCCCGGCCCTTGGTGTCGGCGCACTTCCAGGTCAGCAGTCGCGAGGCCTCGACCTCGACCGCGGTGTCGGCGATCAGCTCCTGGATCAGCTGGAAGCCCGCGATCGGACGACCGAACTGCTTGCGCTCGGTGGCGTACGCCGTCATCACCTCGAGCGCGGACTGGCCGACCCCGGTACACGAGGCGCCCAAGGACATCCGGCCGTCGTCGAGGGCCGACAGCGCCACCTTGATGCCGTTGCCCGCGCCGCCCAGCAACGCGTCGTCGCCCACGACGACGTCGGTCAAAGTCAGTTCGGCCGTGTCGCAGGAGCGCAGACCGAGCTTGCCGTGGATCGGCTTGGCCTCGAACCCATCCGCGTCATTGGGTACGAGGAACGCTGAAACCCCTTTGGCACCTGGGCCTCCGGTACGGGCCATGAACAGCGTGACACCGGCGATGGTCCCGTTCGTGATGAAGATCTTCGACCCGTTGAGCTGGTAGCCGCCGTCCACTTTCTCCGCGGTGGACCGCAGGCTCGCCGGATCCGAGCCGGCGTCAGGCTCGGTCAGACCGAAGCAGCCCAGGCAATCACCGGTCGCCATCCGCGGCAGCCATTGCTGCTTCTGCTCATCCGTACCCCAACGCTCGATCGATCCAGCGACCAGGCCGAGGTGAACGGACACGATCGAGCGGACGTTGCTGTCGCCGCGAGCGAGTTCCTCGATCAGCAGCACGTAGCTCATCGGGTCGGCGCCGCTGCCGCCGTACTCCTCCGGAATGGTCAGGCCGATCCACCCGTCTCGGCGCAGGCCTTCGAGGGCCTCGCTCGGGAACGTCTCGGTCCGGTCGTTCTCGATCGCCTTGGGCGCGACCACCTTGTCGACCCAGCTGCGCACGGCCTCGCGTACGGCGGCCTGTTCGGTGTCCAGTGTCAGATCCACGGCTTCCCTTCCTCCGACCCGAATCTAGCTGGGCCAGCTCTGCGGGTTCTTCTCGTGCCTTGCTGCTGCTGCAGAACCGGCACAGCGCGGGCAACACCCGCAAGAGCCGAGGCGGTCAGCGATGCCGAGCCGTCCAGGCCAGCAGGTCCTCGGCGGTCCGGGTGTTGATCACCGATTCCGCGGTGACCCCGCATTCCTCGGCGCGCTCGCAGCCGTACGGTTGCCAGTCCAGCTGGCCGGGCGCGTGTGCGTCGGTGTCGATGCTGAACTCACAGCCCATCTCCACCGCCATCCTGAGCAGCCGCTTGGGTGGATCGAGTCGTTCGGGCCGGCTGTTGATCTCGACCGCGACGCCGAACTCCTTGCACGCGGTGAAGACCAGCTCCGGGTCGAACTGGCTCTCACCGCGCTGGCCGCGTCCTCCGGTCACGAGTCGCCCGGTGCAGTGCCCGAGCACGTCGGTGTGCGGATTGGCGATCGCCGTGCACATTCGCACCGTCATCGCATCGCGCGGCATCTTCAGTTTGGAGTGCACGCTGGCCACCACCACGTCGAGCCGGGAGAGCAACTCGTCGGTCTGGTCCAGAGATCCGTCGTCCAGGATGTCGACCTCGATGCCGGTCAGGATCCGGAACGGGGCGAGTTCTTCGTTGAGCGCCGCGACGACGTCAAGCTGTTTCATGAGCCGCCCAGCCGAAAGTCCGTTGGCGACGGTCAGTCGGGGCGAGTGGTCGGTCAGCACGACGTACTCGTGCCCGAGATCTCTTGCCGTACGGGCCATCTCGTCGATCGGGCTGCCGCCGTCGGACCAATCGGAGTGGGTGTGCAAGTCCCCGCGTAGGGCAGCCCGGAGCTCGGTGCCACCGGCGCACACTGGCTGATCGGCGCCTCCTTCGAGCTTGACCAGGTAGTCCGGCGTCTGTCCGCGGGCGGCCTGCAGGATGGCGGCGGCTGTCTTGTCACCGATGCCCTTGAGTTCCTGGAGCGTGCCGGCGGCAATCCGCGCGGCGAGTTCACCGTCGGGCAGCGCGGCCAGGACAGCAGCGGCGCCCCGGAAGGCCTTGACTCGGTAGGTCGGTTCGCGGCTGCGTTCGAGCAGGAACCCGATCCGGCGCAACGCAGCGATCGGATCCCCGGCCACGTCACCGCTCATGACCCCACCCTCCCGAACCCATGGACTCAAGGACCCCTTGTGCAAATAGGTTTGGCACAAGGGGTCCTTGAGTCAGTCGGGGGGTCGTTGATGGCGGCGCTCAGGGTCTTGGCGATGGCGTTCGCGGTCGGGTGGCCGGCCAAGTCCTCGATCCGTACCGGCATCGGCAGTGCCCAGTTGTCCCGGGCCGGTGCTCCCGGAACGTTGGGTCGCCGCTCGTCGGCCACGGCGTCTTCCAAGGTGGCCGACAGCAGGGCGGCCGGGCTGCGGGCCAGTAACTCGTAGGCAGCCACCACCGCTGATGGGGGACTTGCCTGCTCCGACAACCCGGCGGGTCCCAATCGAGCACGAAGCTCGGCGGCTCCGGCGACCAGGCTGTCGTCGGCGGACGTGCTGAAGCGCCGCTGCTCGGCGAGATCCGCACCCGACCACAGTCCGGCGACGGTCGGCAGATCATGCGTGGTCACCGCGGCCATCGACATGGTCGGCCACTGTTCGGGTGCATGCTCCTCGAACCAGAGCAGCTTGTACGACAAGATCGCGTGCTCAGCCATCGCCTCGCGGACACCGGGCTCGACGGTTCCGAGGTCTTCGCCCACGACGATCGCTTGCGCCCGATGACTTTCCAGCGCAACGATGTTCAGCAGGTCCGCGCTCGGATAGCGGACGTAGGCACCCTCCGTGGGCGATCCATCGGCCGGAAGCCACCACAACCGGAACAGCCCCATGACGTGATCGATGCGCAGGCCGCCGGTAGTCGCCATCGTCGCCCGAATCGCGGCGATGAAAGCGTCGTAGTCGGCCGCGCGCATCCGCCATGGGATCAGCGGCGGGGAGCCCCAGTTCTGACCCTCGGTGCTGAACAGGTCCGGCGGCGCGCCGATCCGTACGCCGTCGGCGAGCTGGTCCTGCCATGCCCAGGCGTCCGCACCACCACCGTCCACCCCGATCGGCAGGTCCTGCAGCACGGTCATCCCGGCGGTGGCGGTGCGCAACTGCTGCTCCAAGGTCCACTGCAGCCAGGAATGAAAGGCGATTCGCGGCTCGTGATCGGCGCGGAAGCGGGCCACCGCCGCACCGTCGGGTCGACGCAGATCGGCCGGCCAGTCGTGGAAGTCCAGGCCGAAGTCATCGGCCAGCGCGCACCAGGTGGCGAACTCCGCGAGCGCCTGGCCGGACTCCGCTCGCCACTGGGCGAAATCGGCGTCCCCGCCTGTTGCGTCGAAGATCTGTTGCAGGGCTTGGCGTTTGACCCGCCAGACCGCGTCGCGGTCGATCAACGGGAGTTCGGACAATGTTCGCCCGGCCTTCTGAGCCGCTGTGAGGTCGACGGCCTCGGCTTCCGGGAGGTCCTCGATCCGGAGATAGAGCGGGTTGCGGAATCGACGGCTGGCGGGCAGGTACGGCGAGGGCTCCTGCGGGTACGTCGGTGCCACGGCGTGCAGCGGGTTGACCAGCAGGAAACCCGCCCCCGACTCCTTGGCCCAGTCGCAGATCGACCGCAGGTCGCCCAGGTCACCGAAGCCCCAACTGGAGTCCGAGCGGGCGGCGTACAGCTGCACCGTCCACCCCCAGGCTCGCCAGCCCTCGGGTAGCCAGCAGCGTCCCGGGGAGACGATGAGCATTCGGCCTGGACCGCCGTCAGACGTTCGTACCCGGTGGTAGCCCAGGGGGAAGTCGGTCGGAACCTGCGCGCTCAGCTGACGGGCGGAACCATCCTCCAAGACAACGTCGAGCGGGCCCGCGACGCCGGGCAGACCGGTGAGTGGGTCTCCGGGCCGCACGACCAACGGCGCGGTTTCCTCGAGATCGGCCGGTGGTTGACCGATGGCCGCCCGCAACGTCTCGATGGTCTCGTGGCCCACCGTCTGCTCGACCTCGTGGGCATCCACCCAACGCAGGTCGATGCCCCAGCCGTCAGTGGACCCGGTCGTTCCCTGGTCCGCTGACCGCACTTTCTCCGGAGAATGTCGCGTCTGCGCGCTTCCTGACCGCACTTTCTCCGGAGAAAGTCCCTCGCTGGTCATGAACTCGGCTCAGAGATCGTGCGGGCGGTAGACGATCAGCTTGCCCGGTCGCTTGACGAAGTGGAACTCGGTGGCCGACTCCGCAGGCTCACCGTCGCGGGCGATCTCCTGCGGTCCGGACAGCGAACGGACCACGACCTCTTTGACCATCTGGTCGCGATAGAGGCCGGTGTGCTCGGTGATGCCGAAGATCTGGGTGAGCACCGTACGGCTGCGGCTCCACTTGGTGTCCGCGCGCAGGTACTGCAGGTCGAGCAGCCCATCCTCCAACCGTGGTCGCCAGGCCGGCGAGAGGCCACGGGGGGTGTACGAGCAGTTGCCGACGAACACGATCCACGCCGAGACCGTGGTGCCGTTGAGATCCATCCGGATCGGCTTCTGATCGTGCAGGACTTGGGCCGCGGCGATCACCAGCGAAGGCCACTTCCCCAAACGCGGGGCCAGCTCGTCCCGGCGGCGCACCATCTCCGGGTAGGCGCCGATGCTCGCAGTGTTGAGGAACGGGATGCCGCCGACTTCGGCGATGTCGACCCGTACCGCCTCGCCTGCCTCCACAGCCGAGACGACGTCATCCAGCGACCGGATACCGACGTCGGCGGCGAAGTGATTCAGCGTGCCGGCCGGAATGACGGCCAGCGGCAGGTTGTGGGCGACCGCGACTGCGGCTGCGGCGGCGACGGTTCCGTCTCCTCCGGCCACGCCCAAGGCCTTGGCGCGCGGAGCTGCCTCGTCGAGCAGCTCGGCCAGCAGGCTGTCCGGGGTGAGTTCGATGATCTCGGCGGCGGGCAGAGCGGCGCGGAGCAGGCCGACGCTGTCGTCGCTGGCACCGCCCGAGTTGGGGTTGACCGCGATGACCATGCCGGCACCGCCGGGAAGTGACGGTGCCACCTGGGTGGTGCGTACCTTGGCGGGGCGGGCGGGGCGGACCTTCCACCAGTGCTGAGAGGCCAGCGCCAAGCCGGTACCGATGCCGAACCCGGCGAGCACATCACCGGGATAGTGCACGCCGACCCGGATCCGCGAGAAACCGACGGCCAGCGCGATCGGCGCGACGGCAACGCCAACCAGCGGTGCCTCGAGGGCCACTCCGGTGGCGAATGCTGCAGCCGAGGCCGAGTGGCCACTGGGAAAGGAGAAGGTCCTCGGGGCGCGACGCAAGGTCCGGGCCACCGGTTTGTCAGGATATGCGACCGGCCGCACGCGACGGAAGATCGGCTTGATCACGCCGTTGCTCAGCGCGCTGCTCACCCACAACGAGCCCATCCCACGGAACGCGGCGCGACGGGTCGGTCCCTTGCGCGTTCCCAGGATGGCTGCGATGACCAGCCAGAGCTTGCCCTTGTTCGCCGCCTGGGACAGCCAAGTCAGCCAGCGATCGGTCGGGTTGTTCGGCAGATCGTGCACGCTCGTAAAAAGCTGTAGGTCCAGCGGCGTCTTCTTCGGCGTGAGCGCGGCGGGCATGAGCGTCTGTCGTCGTGGCATCCGGCGAGCGTAGTGAGTAAGGCGCTGGGCGCCTCAGGCTCGTCTCACCCCAGCCACGGTGGGGGTTGGGCTCCGCCCGGGCCGCTGCCGCTGCCGGGCTCGATAGGCCGCCACACTGCTCCGACTGGAGCACGTGCCAGAGCAGAACCTTCGGGTCTGGTTGCGCGAGGTGTCGATGTACACGTCCTGGCAGTCGGTGGCGCTACAGATCCCGAGTCGTTTCCAACCGTGTGCGGTGACCAGCAGCGTGATCCCGACCGCCACGGTCGTCGTGAGCTGCTCGACGGCATTCGAACGGTCCCGGCTGTAGTGCACGTGCAGCCGCCCGTCGTGGTTGGTCACCCGAGGATGCGGTGCGGACTTCGCGAGCAAGGCGTTGAGTCGCTCGATCACCGACTCCTCGTCCGTAGCGGCAGCGACCGCGCGGATCATCGCAGCGACGGCGGCGATCTCTTCCCGTTCGTCGGGACGGAGGGTCAGTCGGGTACGCAGGGAGAGCCACTCGTGATGCGCGGCCAGGAACGCGTCGATCGCGGCCGGTTCGGACGGGTCGATGTTGGCGAGGTCGATGGCGAGTTCCGTCGATGGTGATGTGTAGGCCTCGTAATCCATTTGACTCCCTACGCAGACACGTCTAACCTGGGGTTCGGTAAGGAGTTTACCGCAGTTTGATCCCTACGTCCTTGTTGTCCCGCCGAAGGAGGCGAACCATCATGCGTCAGTACCTCACCGTCTGGAAGATGCCCAGTGCCCCCACCCTGTTGCTGGCCGGGTTTGCCGGTCGGCTCCCGGCATCCATGGTGCCGCTGGCTCTGCTGTTGCTCGTCGAACAGCACACCGGCTCGTACGCCATCGCCGGCCTCGCGGCTGCGACGTACGGACTCTCGATCGCCTTCTTCGCCCCTGTGTACGGCCGGTACGCCGACCGGCGAGGCGCCTCTTTGCTGTTGCTCGTCACTGCGGCGGTCTTCCCGTTCCTGCTCGCCGGCCTGGTGGCGACCGTTGTGTTTGGTGCTCCACTGTGGGCGTTGCTGCTCGCTTGCGTCGTGGCCGGCGCCGGCATGCCGCTGGTCTCCTCCACGGTCCGGGCCGTCTGGCAGCGGGTCACCGAAGGCAGTTCCGTACGGCAGGCGGCGTACGCCCTGGACGCGATCAGCGTGGAGCTGGTCTTCGTCGCCGGTCCGGCCGTGGTCGCTGTCCTGGTCGTACTGACCTCTCCGATCGTCGCGATCGGGTTGGCTGCCGCCATGTCCACGACCGGCGCCATCGTGTTGTCGCGCAGCCCGGAGATTCGCGGGTACGTACCGGTCGATGGTCCTCGTACGCACCGGGGGCCGGTCCGTGCGCCCGGAATGCCGCGGCTGCTGCTGTCCGGATCCGCGCTGATGTTCGGTCTCGGCTGCCTCGAGGTCGGCGTACCGGCCTTCGCCGACCGGCTGGGCTCGCCCAGCATGTCCGGCGTGCTGATTGCTGTGTGGTCGCTCGGCTCGGCGATCGGCGGGCTGTGGTTCGGTGCCCGGCATCCACAGCTGGCCTTGAGCAAGCAGTACCGGTGGGCGTTGCTGGCCGTCGTCGTCGGCATGTTGCCGCTGGTCCTGGCCGACAACCTGCTGGTGCTCGGCGCCATGCTCTTCCTCGGCGGCACGACGCTGGCTCCGACGCTGACCGTGCAGAACTCGCTGGTTTCGCTGCTCGTACCGTCGGGTGCGGCGACCGAGGCGTTCACCTGGATGACGACGGTGGCCTACGGTGCGAGCGCGATCGGTGCCGGTGTGGCCGGTGTGGTCGTGGAGAGCACCTTCGACGTCTCCGGGGCGCTGGCTCTCGCCGCCTTGGCATCGGTTGCGGCGCTGGCGATCAGCTTGGTACCCGGGCGGTCTCGGCCGTCCGGGCGCTCGCTGCGCTCGGTGTACCCTCATCCCCCGGTAGCCCAGGGGCTCGCCGCCTGATCGAGGGCGGCGGGCTGACGGCTGTCACAGGAGGCTTCGCCTAGTCCGGTCTATGGCGCCGCACTGCTAATGCGGTTTGGGTTCATCGCCCATCCGGGGTTCAAATCCCCGAGCCTCCGCGTCCGACCCGGCGCCCTATACTCGGCGGCTCGGAGTATTACTGCGCCCGTAGCTCAACGGATAGAGCATCTGACTACGGATCAGAAGGTTGCGGGTTCGAATCCCTCCGGGCGCGCGCATGGTTGAGGCAGGTGGGAGGCCGGTTTCGCCCTTCGGGGCGAAGCCG
>JACCTM010000170.1 GCA_013812385.1 Geodermatophilaceae bacterium
GGCAGCGGTGGCACCGTTTCCAGCGGCGGCAGCCTCGGGCTCGACCCGCTTGACGTCCTGGTCCAGGACGAGTCGGTGCGGATGGCCTTTCTGGTGGTACTCGACGAGCTCAGCCCGGAGCAACGACTGGCCGTCGTCCTGCATGACGTGCTCGGGCTGGACTTCGCCGACATCGCCGACGTGCTCGGCTGCTCGGTCAGCAATGCCCGGCAACACGCCTCCCGAGGTCGGCGGCGGCTCAGCGAGGCCGACCCGGCGCCACGCCAGTCGGCTGAACTTGCCTGGTCGGTGCTCGGCGAGATGTCCACCGCGCTCTTCGCCGGGGACGTCGATCGGTTGACTCGACTGCTGGCACCGGATGTGGTGCTCACCAGCGATGGCGCCGGCAAGGTCAGTGCCGCGCGGCGACCGGTCGTGGGCGCCGCCAAGGTCGGCGGGTTCCTGGGCGGGCTCGCCGCTCGGTACGGGTCAGGCGCGAGCGTCGAACCCGTCCTGGTCAACGGCGATCCGGGCTTCGTGGTCCGGGTGAACAGTTCCCGGCCCCAGGATGCGCCGGTCTCGGCCTACACGTTCGCCCTACGCGGGCAGCAGATCGTCGCGATGTACGCCGTACTCGCCCCGGACAAGCTCACCCGAGTCCGCTGACCCCAGCTGCCGCACCTGCCGCACCGTCTCCGCTGCCCAGACCGTACTTTCTCCGGAGAAAGTCACTTCTGGGCGATCTGGCGGGACACCGCGGCGCGTGCTGGGAGCGGGACGACGCAGGCCTCACCAGTGCTGAAGCCCTGGGAGGCCAGGCCCAGGCTGCTGTTGAACCGGGCCCGCATGTTCTCCAGCGCGATCAGATACGTCAGTTCGACCACGCCCGCATCGCCGAACCGCTCCCGCAGGTCAGCGACCATCTCGTCAGTGACCGCCGACGGTTCACCGCTGACCGTTTCGGCGTACCCGAAGGCTGCCAGCTGGTCGGCATCAAAGGCATCGGACGTACGCCAATGAGCGGCCGCTGTCAGCATCGCGGGGTCCAATCGCTTGCGCTGCCACAGCGAGGCACCGAAATCGACGCACCACGAACAGCCCAGGCGTACGGCCGTGACATAGACGACCAGGTGATCCAGGTGCTCGGGCAAGACGCTGCGCCGACGTTCTCCGGCCATCTCCATCAGCGCCCACGGCCAGAAGACGCCGGGGTGATGGCTGGTCGCCAGCGCGCTGTCGAGTTCGGCGCCGTACCTCTTGCGCGCATAACCGAGGGCTGCCCGGGTCAGGAGCGACGGCCGGTTCGTACGGTCCTTCAAGGCGAGCGGGATACGGGCCACGGGTGCCTCCAGCACATATGTGCAGCCCGCCGATCGGGCCGACACCGCTAAGACGAGGTACCGGTCGACGACGTGACAGCACCGAGGCTCAGCACCGAGATCGTGAAACAGCTGCCCACCGACTCCGGGGGAGGCGTCGTAGCCGGCTACCAGAGTCCGGCCGGGAGTTGACCCTCGAGCGCGAGCAGCGCCTGCTTGGATTCGACGCCGTCACCGCCGCTGAACCCGCCCAGCCCGTTTCCGGCCACGACCCGATGGCAGGGCACCAGGATCGGGATCGGGTTGCTGGCCATGATCGAACCAATGCCGCGCGCCGGGATCGTCGACCCGCAACGCCGCGCTAACTCGCCGTAGGTCACGACCTGTCCGAAGTGCACAGTCTCGTACAGGCTTCCCAGCACCAGGCGCTGGGACGCCGACATCAGCCGCCAGTCCAGTGGCACCGTGAAGGCACGCAGCGAGCCGGTGAAGTACGCCGCCAACTCTGTACGGACCAAGTCGGTTCGAGCCCGATCCTCGACCACCGCAAGCCCGATCCGTGCAACGATCCGCGCCCGTACGGCGGGGCTGTCCCGGAAGTGCGTCGCGGCCACCCCCGATTCGGTGACCGCAACCAGTACGTCCCCGACCTGGGTCGGCACGACGCCGAACGCCACCGTGTCGATCCCCCCACCGGGGTGCGGCTCGGCAGGACGGCTCTTCAGCACATGACCATCCTGCGCCACCCCCACTACCTTTTCGCTGTTGATCATCGGCAAATCAGGGGTTCTCGCAGGTGAAACCCCCCACTTTGGCGATGATCAACTCAGCAGGGCACGGGCGACCGACGCGCCGTTCGGCTCAGCCGGTGGCGTCCGGCCCGTCGGTGGTGAACATCGTGACCAGGTCCATTCCGCCCCACTCCTGCAGATTCGCACCGGAGGCGCCCCATTCCGGGGACTTGAACGCCGCCTTCATCGAGTCGGAGTCGGCAAAGACGAGCTCGGCGATCAGGTAGTACGCCGGTTCACCGACCAGTTGGCGCTTGACCCGGTGCACCTTGTTCTCCAGCAGCCCGGGTGTGCCCGCGACGATCGGCACGTGCGTACCGAAGTAAGCCGAGTCAAAGGCGTCGGCATCCGCCGGCGTCCGGTACAACGCGAAGAAGGACACAGTCATCGCTGAACCGCCTTGATCTCCAGGAACTCCTCGAGCCCGGCGGTGCCGAACTCGCGCCCGTTGCCGGACTGCTTGTACCCGCCGAAGGGCGCCATCCAATTCCACCGGCCGTTGTTGACGTCGACCTGGCCGGCCCGCAGCCGCTTCGCCACGGCCACCGCGGCGTCGGCATCCGCGCCGTACACGCCGGCGGCCAGGCCGTAGGACGTGTCGTTGGCAATCCGGACCGCCTCGTCCACAGTGGAGTACGGCAGGACGACGGTGACAGGGCCGAAGACCTCCTCCTTGGCGATCTCGGAGTCCAGGTCGACATCGGTGAGCACGGTCGGTG
>JACCTM010000179.1 GCA_013812385.1 Geodermatophilaceae bacterium
ACCCGGGGTCGAACGTGGTCGACGTGTACGTCGGATACCTTCGTCGCAAGCTCGGCCCGCACGCCATCACCACCGTACGGGGAATGGGCTACCGCCTCGAGGCCCCGAGTACGGATAACGCCACGATTTAGTTGCCGGCCTCCATCGCTGCGGGGCATACGACTTCGGGGTTGTCGGGCCATCCGCTGCTGGACGAGCCAACAACCCCGAACTGGGTGAGTGGCTCTCCCGTGTCTGCGGGCTAGTCCGCGCTGTCCGCGCTGGCTGCGCTAGCCGCGCTGCCGGCGCTGGCGGAATCGTCGCCCCCACCACCGCCACCATGGCCCGGCTGCGGTGCGGGTGCGGGTGCCGGCGCGGGTGGTGGAGAGTCGTTCGCGCTCTGATTCGGCGCGTCGGCCGACTCCGGAGAGGTGTCCTCGTAGGCGTTGACGCTGATCGGCGCAATCTTTTCCCCTTCACTGACCGGCGTCGAGGTGTCGGCGAGCGCGACGCCGGTGAGTCCGACCGGTGAGGGCGGCTCCGACGGTGATGACCTTCCACTTCCTGCTGATCTCCATGATTTCTCCTTTCGTTGTGCGTCGATGTCGTTGATGTCGACTGCGTTAGTTCCACTGTTTTCAGACTCCACAGTTCCGGGTCGATGTGAGCTGATCAGGAGAGGGCGATGAGTCGTTCCTCATCTTCAGGTGACATCGAAGCCACTGTGGTGCTCGACTTTTCGTTGGCATCGCCCCCGAGCCACTGCTCGGCAAGGGCGATCCGCCGACGGGTCTGTTCCGGCCAGCGGGGTAGCAGCACTCGGAACGGGCCGGTGGCCAGGCCGAGTACTGCTGCGCTGATCCGCGGACGCAGTTCGCTTGCGGGATAGCGGGTCTCCGCGTCGTTGAGCAGCTGCGCACCGTAGCGTTTGATCCGTCGGGCCTTCGGATGCAACAGGCCGAGAACCGAGAGGTGAGCCAGCATGGTGGCCCATTCGTCGATCCGGTGCCCGGCACCGGCCGTATCGACATCGAGCAGCCCGCTCACGCGTCCGCGGTCGATGAAGATCTGGCCCTCGTAGAAGTCGCCGTGAACGGCCACCGTCGGATGATCGCCGGACTCTGCGATCGCAAGGCGGCCGAGCAGTTCGTCGAGTCGAGTTCGTTCGTCCGGGAGGCAGCCGGCGACCACGTCACCGTAATGCGGTGCACGACCGAGGTGGCCAACCGCTAACGTGGCTCTCGGCCAGCTCCGCCGGCAACCGTCGAGGAGTCCTTGGAGGTCACTGGCCGCGGGCAGCGCGACCGGCCCGGTGAGTGCGCTGCGCAAGGAGGCGCCGTACAGAGCCTGCAGGACCAGGATGCCGTCGGTCGAGAACCCGTAGCTGTGCGGAACCGGCAAGTGTCGCGCGAGCAACCGATGTTTGGCGTGCAGCGCCTCGACCCGGTGTGGTCGAACGACTTTGAGGAAGACCCGCCCGTGCGTACCACTGGCTTCGATCACGGCTCGTCGGCCGGGTCGATACGCCCGTACGGTCAGCCGCACCTTGCCACCGCCTATGCCCAGGTCGCCGAGTAGTGCGCTGACGGTGTCGGCATCGACGGCAGAGGCCAAGCCCGGAAGGTCAGGATCGAAGGGCCAACGCCAGATGCCGACGCGTACGCCGTCGCCGTCAACGACCGCAGCGTGCCGAGGTATGCGGCCTCCGGTGGCCATCACCAGCGTTTCGCCGGCGGGCGATAGGACAGCAACTCACCGGACGCGGTCTCGATCAGCGCGCGTAACGGCCCCTGCGCCTCGCTGCCGAGCAGGAGTTGTAGGTCCGGCGCCCAAGCATCGTAGGCAACCTCGGGTGCCAGGATGGCCGCCGGAGCGGGACGGGACGGACTGATGACCATGCCTCGAGTCAAGCCGCGCCAGATGGACCGGTCATGAGCGCGCCGTGAGACAACGCTCATCTCCGCGCACCCCCGAGCGTCCTCCCGGATGCGGGCCGTCGGGTCAGCGATGCTGAGGGCATGCCCCACTCGCACACCCACGTGGATCCGGCAACGGTCGCGGATGATCCAACGGTCCAGGCCCAGCAGCGCCGGGCGCTCAAACTCATGGCGGCGGTGCTGATTCCGGTTGCGCTGGCCACCATCATCGGATTGGTGCTGCTGTGGCCGAGTGGAACTTCCGCCGCTCAACAGGCCGCCGAACAGTACTTCCCGGAGGGCACGCTGTATCCAATCGGCGAGGTTGTGGCGATCGAGCCATATGACTGCGGGGCCCCCGGCGCGGGAGCGGCCGGTCAGAGTCAAACCTGCGCCAGGGCCACGGTCACCGTCGAGGACGGCCCGGAAGCCAACGAGAACGTGCGCCTGGACCTTCCGCCCGATGTGTACGGCGCCGGAATCGAGCCCGGGGTGCGGGTGGTGATGTCCCGGGCGCCCGGCAACGGTGGCGCGGACGAGCTCTACGCGTTCAACGACTTCGCCCGCGGATTCCCGATCGCCACACTGGCTCTCGCCTTCGCGATCGCGGTGATCGCCGTCGCCCGGATGCGCGGCCTGGCCTCGATCCTGGGTCTGACCTTCGCCTTTGTCATCCTGCTCGAATTCATGCTTCCGGGCCTACTGGCGGGCAGCTCTCCGGTGCTGATCGGCCTCGTCGGGTCGTCGGCGATCATGCTTGTGGTGCTCTATCTGGCGCACGGCTTCTCGGCCCGTACGACGACAGCTTTGCTGGGCACGCTTTTCGGACTCGGCATGGTGACCGCCCTCGGCGCACTCGGCCAGTCGGCCGCCCGGGTGACGGGGCTGGCCAGCGAGGAGAACGTCGTCCTAGCCGGCTTTGCCGCGGAACTCGACCTGTCGGGTCTGGTCCTCTGCGGAATCATCGTGGCCGGCCTCGGAGTGCTGAACGATGTCACGATCACCCAGGCCTCAGCGGTGTGGGAGCTGCACCAGATCTCGCCGGAGCTGCCGGCCAGGAACCTGTTTGCCAGCGCCATGCGGATCGGGCGCGACCACATCGCCTCGACGGTCTACACGATCGTGTTCGCCTACGCCGGGGCCTCACTTCCATTGCTGTTGCTCTTCGAGATCTACCAACGCCCGGTGCTCGACATCGTGACCAGTGGGGTGATCGCCGAGGAGGTGGTCCGCACCCTGGTCGGCGCGATCGGGCTGATCCTGGCCGTACCGGTCACGACCGCGATCGGGGTAGCCATCGTGAAGGCCAGCAACGTGACCGCACCCGTCCCCGCGGCGGCGCAGCGCCCCAAGCGGCCAATCACGCAGTGATCTTGACGTAAATGTCGGTTCAGCGGGTTGAAACGGTCAACGAACCGACAACAACGTCAAGATCACCGAGGGAGGGGCAGCCGGGTACCCGCCGCGGATAGGGTCTGGCCATGCTGCTGTCCGACCGGGACATCGTCGCCGAGATCGA
>JACCTM010000187.1 GCA_013812385.1 Geodermatophilaceae bacterium
CCTGAACGACAGCTACTTCGTCGTCGCGCACTTCCACTACGTGCTGTTCGGCACAATCGTGTTCGCCGCGTACGGCGGGATCTACTTCTGGTTCCCGAAGATGACCGGGCGGATGCTCGACGAGAAGTTGGGCAAGCTGAACTTCTGGATGACGTTCATCGGTTTCCACACCACCTTCTTGGTCCAGCACTGGTTGGGCAATATCGGGATGCCACGCCGCTACGTCGACTACGAGGCGATAAACGGCTGGGAAACGCTGAACACGATCTCCACGATCGGCTCCTTCATCTTGGGGGCTTCGCTACTGCCGCTGATCTGGAACGTCATCAAGAGCTGGCGGTACGGCGAACTCGCCGTCGAGGACGACCCGTGGGGGTATGGCAACTCGCTGGAGTGGGCCACCTCCTGCCCGCCGCCGCGGCACAACTTCATCGAGATCCCGCGGATCCGATCCGAACGGCCGGCCTTCGAAGCGCACTACCCGCACCTCGCTGAGCGACTCCAGGCGGAGAAGCACGTCAATCGGGGACGTCACGAGGAGATCCCCATCGTGGATCGCCCCTCCGACGACTCCGGCAGCGGCGGCAGCCTCAGCCGGTGACCCTCATCGCCACTCGTCGGTCCTTGATCGCCGCCCTCTCGCCCTGAGCGCCCCCATGCCCGCCGTCCCCGACCGCAGCGCGCTGCTGACCGTCACCGGACGAGACCATCCGGGCGTCACTGCTCGGTTGTTCGCCGAACTGGCGTCAGTGGATGTCGACATACTCGACGTCGAGCAGGTGGTCATCCGTGGCCAGCTCGTGCTCGGCGTCCTGCTGGCCATTCAGGTAGCCGAGGCGGACATCAAGGCCGTCGCCGCCCAGGTTGCCGCAGACGCCGGCGTGTCGATCGACGTCTCCTTCGACGAGGCAGCCACAGACCTCGCCGAGCACCGGCGTCGCCGCAATCACGTCATCATGCTGGGAGCCCCGCTGCACGCCAAGGCCGTTGCCGCGGTCGCCAGAGCGATCGCCGAAGTGGGCGGGAACATCGACACGATCGCTCGTCTGTCGACCTACCCGGTGACCAGCCTGGAACTGATGGTCTCCGGCGCGAAGTCAGCGAAGCTTCGGGCTGCGCTGTCCACAGTGGCCAGTCAAACTGGCGTTGACATCGCGGTCGAGAGGGCCGGTCTGTTGCGCCGCAGCAAGCGGCTCATCGTGCTAGACGTGGATTCCACCCTGATCCAGGGCGAGGTGATCGACTCCCTGGCCGCCAAGGCGGGCCGGGGAGCCGAAGTTGCCTCCGTCACCGCAGCGGCGATGGCCGGTAAACTCGACTTCGGCGAGTCACTGCGAGCCCGCGTGGCGGTGCTCGACGGCCTGCCCGCGACGGCGCTGGACGAGGTCTACGACGAACTGGTCCTCACTCCGGGGGCGCGAACTCTCGTCCGAACCCTCAAGGCAATGGGGTATCGCTGCGGGATCGTCAGCGGCGGCTTCACCCAGATCACCGACCGTCTGGTCACCCGGCTTGACATGGACTTCTCCGCCGCTAACACCCTGGAGATCGTCCACGGCAAGCTCACCGGGCGCCTCCTGGGTGAGTTGCTAGATCGACGTGGAAAAGCGGAGGCACTCAGGAAGATTGCCGCCGACTTCGGTATCCCGCTGAGTCAGACCGTGGCCGTTGGCGACGGTGCGAACGACATCGACATGCTGGCCACCGCCGGTCTGGGCGTCGCCTTCAACGCCAAGCCGGTCGTACGGAACCAGGCGCATGCCGCGCTGAACCAGCCCTACCTCGACGCGATCCTGTTCGTCCTGGGCATCAGCCGTGCGGATATCGAATCCCTCGACGAACCCGCCACCTAGGCGAGCCTTCTCGTCCGCCACTCTCGTCCCCGCGTGATGTCGCAGGTTCGCCGAGGACACGCCGGGCGAGTCGCCTGCATAGCCACGACATCTGTTGTCCGCTCCACCGACCTGAGCCGCATCAGGGACTGATCCGACCGCCACGAGCCGTGGAGAACGTTCCTGGCGCGCGACTCAGGCCGGTATCTCGACGAACTCGGTGTCGACGGCCGGTTCGCCTCGGGAGAGCTTGCGTCCGGCCGCGGGCAGCGTGGTCATCACGTCCTTGTGGTGGGCTCGGGCACGTTCCAGTTGCGCATGCGGCGAACTGCCTGAGTCCGTTCGTCGGCCGGCAACCATCAGCGGGACCTGCAACTCTCGAGCGCCCTGGAGTGCCTGAGCCGGCGAATCCACGGTCACCACCTCGGCGGTCATCACACCGTCGTGGTCATGCCGCCGTACGGCGTACTTGCGCCCCCCTCGAGAGGGCTTGCCGGTCGACGCCTTGGCCACCGGTTGTCCGTCGACCTCGACCAACTTGTAGACCAGGCCCGCAGTCGGCGCGCCGGAGCCGGTCACCAGCGCCGTGCCCACGCCGTACCCGTCGACGGGTGCCGCGGCGAGAGCGGCGATGGCGTACTCGTCCAGGTCACTGGTGACAACGATCCGGGTGCCGGTCGCGCCGAGGGAGTCCAACAGTCCCCGGGCCTGGACGGCGAGCGAGCCCAGGTCCCCGGAATCCAGCCGGATGGCGCCGAGTTCGGGACCGGCCGCTCGTACGGCAGCCCGAATGCCGTCCAACACGTCGTAGGTGTCCACCAGGAGGGTGGTCTGGGCTCCGAGGGTGGCGATCTGCGCGGCGAAGGCAGCCTCCTCGTGGTCGTGCAGCAACGTGAATGCGTGCGCGCTCGTACCAGTCGTTGGCACGCGGTAGCGCTGCCCCGTCATCAGGTTGGACGTGGCGGTGAAGCCGACGAGGTAGGCAGCCCGCGCAGCCGCTACGGCAGCTTCCTCGTGGGTACGTCGTGAGCCCATCTCGATGCATGGTCGATCGGCTGCGGCACAGACCATGCGGGCCGCGGCCGAGGCAACGGCGGTGTCGTGATTGAGCACCGACAGCACGAGCGTCTCGAGCAGGACGGCTTGGGCGAAGCTGGCCCGTACGGTGAGGATGGGGGAGCCCGGGAAGTACAGCTCGCCTTCGGCATAGCCGTCGACGTCTCCCGAGAAACGGTGGGCAGCAAGCCATTTCAGTGTATCAGCATCGACGATCCGTTTCTCATGTAGCTCGTCGATCTCAGCCGGGTCGAATCGGAACGAGTCGATCGCGTCGAGCAGCCGACCGGTGCCCGCCACCACGCCGTAGCGCCGGCCCGGGGGCAGATGGCGAGCGAACACCTCGAAGACGCACTGGCGCTGTGCAGTGCCGTCGCGCAGGGCGGCGGCCAGCATCGTCAGCTCGTAGTGATCGGTCTGCAGCGCCGTGGACACAGCTGGGCAGCGTAGGCGAGGGTCGCCGCAGCGGACCGGGCAGAATGGAAGACGTGAGCGAGTACGTGCAGAGCCCGCTATGACGGCAGCCGGAACGATCGCCCCGGAGCGGACCGAAAAGGTCGCCGTCGACGAGGACGAGGACACCGACCGCCCCTGGGTGACCATCGTCTGGAACGACCCGGTGAACCTGATGAACTACGTGACCTACGTCTTCCAGAAGCTGTTCAACTACGACGAGCTGACCGCCACCAAGCTCATGCTCCAGGTCCACCACGAGGGCCGGGCCATCGTCAGCTCCGGCGCCAAGGAACGGATGGAGTCCGACACGTCACGGCTGCACGCCTACGGGCTGTGGGCCAGCTACCAGCGGGACTCGTGACGCCTTTCCGGTGGAGGCG
>JACCTM010000223.1 GCA_013812385.1 Geodermatophilaceae bacterium
GGCTGGCCCTCCTCGTTGCGCTCGGCGATGTCGTCCACGACTGCCTCGAATTTCGAGGCCTCGGTCTTGTAGATGATGTCGGCCTGGTCCCGGCGGACCATGTCCCGGTTGGTGGGGATCGGCACCACACCCAGGCCATAGGTCTGCTGCAGCTCAGCGGCCTCTGTGGATGCGGTTCCGGTCATCCCGGACAGCCGGTCGTAGAGCCGGAAGTAGTTCTGCAGGGTGATCGTGGCAAGGGTCTGGTTCTCGTCCTTGATCGCCACCTTCTCCTTGGCCTCGATGGCCTGGTGGAGTCCCTCGTTGTAGCGCCGACCCGCCAGCACCCGCCCGGTGAATTCGTCGACGATGAAGACCTCGCCGGCCGAGACGATGTAGTCGCGGTCCTTGCGGAAGATCTCCTTGGCCTTGAGCGCGTTGTTCAGATACCCGATCAGTGGTGTGTTGACCGCCTCGTAGAGGTTGTCGATCCCCAGCTGGTTCTCGACGTAGGTGACGCCCTCCTCGGTGATCGCGACCGTGCGTTTGCCTTCTTCGACCTCGTAGTGCCGGTCGCGCTTGAGCATCGGCGCGATCCGCGCGAACTCGCCGTACCACTTGGCGCTCTGCTCGGCCGGTCCGGAGATGATCAGCGGGGTACGGGCCTCGTCGATGAGGATGGAGTCGACCTCGTCGACGATCGCGAAGTTGTGGCCCCGCTGGACCAATCCGTTGGCGCTCCAGGCCATGTTGTCGCGCAGGTAGTCGAACCCGAACTCGTTGTTGGTGCCGTAGGTGATGTCCAGTGCGTACTGCTCGCGCCGGTGCTCGGGTCGCTCGTTGGCCAGGATGACTCCGACACTCAGGCCCAAGAAGCGGTGCACCCGGCCCATCCACTCCGCGTCACGACGGGCCAGATAGTCGTTGGTGGTGACCACGTGCACGCCATCGCCGGTCAGCGCATTGAGGTAGGCCGGCAGAGTCCCGGCCAGGGTCTTGCCCTCACCGGTTCGCATCTCGGCCACATTGCCCAGGTGCATGGCGGCCCCGCCCATCAGCTGCACCTTGAAGTGTCGCTGCCCGAGGGTGCGCACGGCGGCCTCGCGTACGGTCGCGAACGCGTCGGGAAGGAGCTGGTCGAGGGTCTCCCCGTCGGCCAGGCGCTCCTTGAACTCGTCGGTCCGGGCCCGCAGCTCGGCGTCGGTCAGATCGGTGACATCGTCCTCGAGGGTCTCGATGTGATTGGCGATCTTGGTCAGTCGCCGGACGATCTTTCCTTCGCCTGCGCGCAGGATCTTCTGCAGTACCACGATGTGTTGCTCTCCTGGGAGGTCACGAGGCCCAACCGAAGCGGAAACGAGCCAATACCCATGGTAGGCGGGTGGCTGCCCGCCCCGGCGCTCAGTCGGTCAGCCGGATGACGCCGTAGTCATAACCCTTGCGGCGATATACGACGCTGGGGGCGCCACTGGCCCGGTCGGCGAACAGGTAGAAGTCGTGACCGACGAGTTCCATCTCGAACAGCGCCTGCTCCATGCTCATCGGCTCGGCAGAATGTCGCTTTTCCCGGACGATCCGGCCGGGCAGCTGATCGTCGACGCGTACGGACTGGCCATCGGCCTGGTCAGCCGACGCAGCGCTCGGTTGGCCATCGCCGTTTTGGCCATCGCCGTTGTTGCCGATCGCCTCGGCCAGCGAGCCAGTAGGAACCTCGTAACCCTGCGCGGCCACGGCCGCGGTGGCGGCGGCCACGCTGGTGGGGGTATGCCGGCCGTGGTGCACCCGCCGCCGGTCAGCACTACGCCGGAACCGATTCTCCAGCCGAGTGCAGGCTTGATCCAGCGCGGCGTAGAAGTCGCTGGCGCAGGCTTCGGAGCGTACGGCGGGTCCTCGGGACTTGCAGGTCAGTTCGATGCGTTGACAGGAATCGGACTGTCGAGGATTGCGTTCGTGCAGCAACTCGACGTCGATCCGGATCAACTTGTGGTCGTAGCGCTCGATTCGGCGCAGTCGTTCGCCGACATGGGTACGAAAGTGCTCGGGGACTTCAACATTTCGGCCTCGGACAACGATTTCCACGCAAACTCCCATCGGTCATGCGGTGCGGACCTGTACGACAGAAGTGCCAGCGGCAACACCACCTCTCCGTTATCAAGATGTTCACGGTGGGTTCTGCAGGACGCTAGTAGCTTCGTCGGCGATCGGCCATAGGACGATCTGTATCGCGGACCGTCATGGGGTTCGATCGCGCTGGGTTGCCGCGACGACGACGGCGCCCAGTTGCGACGGGCCGAGATCGAGGCCGGCGGACAGGCAGGTGCTGGCCGCGACCAGAGTGGCACCGGTGGTCACGATGTCGTCCGTGATCACCACCATCGCGTCCGGTGGTGGTCTGCGGACCGGTCCCACCGAGAAGGCTCCGCGAAGGTTGACCGCCCTGGCGTCGGCCGCCAGCCCCACCGAATCCAGGCCCGCCGTGGTCCTGCGCAACGCCGTAACGCTGCGAGCCGGGATATCCGCCGCCTGCAGAAAACGCACCGTCCAGCGGGTCCAATCACTGACGTGATCGCGGCCGCGCTCGCGCCGCGCCGATCGACTCGCCGGCACGGGCACCAGCCACAGCTGTCCGAACTGGCTCGGCCACTCCTGCTGGGAGGTGATCAGGAGCCCGATCGCAGCGGCCAGCATCGCCCCGAGGGAGCGGTCGAGCTCGCGACGGTCCCGCTCCTTGGCGGCCAGGACGGCACGGCGCACGCTGCCTGAGTAGGTGGCTGCCGTGGTGAGCGGCGGCAGTCCGGGCGGGCAGGGATCAGGTCGATGAAGGACCGGATCGAAGTCGACCCGAAGGCAGGTCGGGCACCAGGCAGTGCCGAGATCCCCGCAACCGACGCACGCTCGCGGCAACACCAGCTCGATCAGACCGGACAGCAGGCTCGGCCGATCGCCGCTGATCGCTGTCACCGTGCCGAGGATGGGCGGCCGGGAGGTCCGGTGGGGCGGCGGCGCTCGGACTGTGGACGGGCTTCGTCGTCCGGTGGACAGACCGTGGGCAGGTGTGGAAAGCCGTGGAGGTCCCGGCGACGGCGGGGTCGGCCGAGTTGCGGCTCAGCTGGGATAGAACGGCGCCGTACCCGGCAGCGGCGCCTGACCTCTGATCAGCACCGCCCAGACCTCCAGGGTGAACTGCCAGACGGTCCCGCCGGCTGAGACCAGCGCCCGGTTCGGCGCGGCGGCCACCGCGTCGGGTTCTCCGGGAAGGCCGTCGGTGGTGAGCTCGGTGATCCCCCAGCCGTCCACCCCGATCGTGTACGGGACGATCTGGTCACCGCCGGGTTCGATGGCCAGGACGATCAGGCTGCCGGCCGAGGTCCAGGACACATCTCGTACGCCGCTGAGACTGGGGGCGATCGCCACAGGGGACCGAACCGTGACGGTGTCCTGGGTGCGCTCGACGCGGGCGATGAACAGAGCCGGTCCTGCCGCGGTCTCGATGATCAGCGCCGCACGCGCGCCGTCTCGGGACAAGTGGAACGCCCGTACGGCACCGGTTCCGGCCAGTTCCGGAGCCGGGACGGGCTGACCCGCAGCGCCGGTGGGGATGCGGAAGACATCGCTGCCGTTGAGGACCGTCCACACCTCCTCGGCGACCGGACTCCAGGTCGGGGCGGTCAACCGGGAGCCGGGCAGCACCTCGGCGAGTTCGCCGCCGTAGGGCCCGACGTACAGCGTCGAGGACTGCCCGCTGACCGCAAGTCCGGCCAGCGACAGCGGTTCGCCAGTGCTCTCGTCGATCGAAACCGCGGCGCTGGTCAGGCCGTAGGCCGCCGTGCCGGCCGGGCCGGGGATGGGATTGCCGTCCTGGGTCCGTACGCCGCCCGCGTCGATGTAGTGGCCCACTCCAGTGGCCCCGCCGGAATCGGAGTCGAAGCTGAGCCAATCGGAGAGCTCTTGGACCGGGCCGACGCCGGGCAGTTGCGGGTCGGTGCCATTGACCGTGATCTCCAAGCTCTGGATGGAGAGCTGGCCGAGCAGCGTGTAGACCAGTTGCGCGGACAGCCCCTCGAGATCCTCGTTGCTGGGCTCACCGTCCTGCCTCAGGTCAACGCGCGCCTGCCGGCCGGTCACCAGAACGTTGCTGACCAGCCGCATGTCCGCCAGTTCGTTGACCACGGCTGGACTCAGCCACAGGCTGGGGCCGGCCAGCAGCCGCTCGACCAGTTGGGTGGACTGCACCCGGCCGTCCCGTACGAAGAACCTCGGGTCGGGTACGACGAAGCGGCTGGTCGCGTCCAGGAAGTAGATGTCACGCTGTTCATAGGCGCGTTCAAAGTCGGTGCGGGTGATGTAGATGCCCGCCCGCGGTTCGGAGATCCGCCACTGGTCGTTTTCCAGGACCACGGGTATTTCGATGGCGAACTCGTCGATTTCCGGAGTGAAGATGCCGGCTCGATCGACGGTTCCGACCAGCTGGCCGGTCACCCGCACCGCGTTCTCCGGCCCGGAAGTGACGGCCGAGAGTTCCGGCTCGATGACCGTGATGCTGGCGGTGTCGTCCCACGTCTCGGCCTGTGCGGCGACCAGGTACTCCCTGGAGACCGGCCTGCCCTGCACGGTGCTGGCCGAGGATTCGATGAAGCCCCGCACGATTTCTTCGGGGCTCGCCCCCGGCTCGGGCGACAGCGGCTCGACTCCGATCGGCTCGTCCACGCCACCGCTGACCTGGGTGATCGCCACCGGCGCGGAGGCGGTCGGGACCGTCGAACAGCCGCTGATCACCAACCCGAGGATGGCCGCCCAGACGCCCAGTCGCATCGACTGTGAGCGCCCGGTCATGGTCTGGCCCCGGCGGGTCCGGCGACAACGTCGTAGGGATCGATCGTCTCTGCTGTCGGCACGAGGGAAAGCGGGGAGCCTTCCAACTCCACTCCCTGTACGAGTGGCAGGGTGAGCCGGAACTGAGCGCCCTCACCGGGACTGCCCCAGGCCTGCAACCAACCAGTGTGCAGTCGGGCGTCCTCCCGGCTGATGGACAGTCCGAGCCCGGTGCCGCCGCCGAGCCGGCTGCGGGCCGGATCGGCCCGCCAGAAGCGGTCGAAGACCCTGGAGGTCTCCTCGGCGTTCATGCCCGGGCCGTGGTCGCGAACCGTGATCGCCGCTGCGGCCTCGTTGCCGGCCAGAGTCACCTCGATGAGTCCGCCATCGCCATGGTGGATCGCGTTGAGGACGAGGTTGCGCAGGATCCGCTGGATGCGCCGCGAATCGATCTCGGCGATCACAGGTTCGTCGGGCAGCCTCAGCACAACGGTTGCCTCGCGCCGCTGGGCAAGCGGCTCGGTGGCGGTGAGGACCCCCTGCACAAGGGGTCCTAGTTCGGTCGGTTCGGCGACCAGACTGGCCGCCCCTGCGTCGTATCGGCTGATCTCCAACAAATCGGTCAGCAGTCCCTCGAACCGGCCCAGTTCGGTCTGCAGAAGTTCGGCCGAGCGGGACACATCTGGCGCGAAGTCAGCGCGCGCACTGTGCAGGATGTCGGCGGCCATCCGCACCGTGGTCAGCGGCGTTCGCAACTCGTGCGACACGTCGCTGGTGAACCGCTGCTGCAGCCGGGACAGGTCTTCCAACTGGGTGATCTGTTTCTGCAGGCTGGCCGCCATCCGGTTGAACGACCCGCCCAGCCGAGCCAGGTCGTCCTCTCCACGGATGGGCAGCCGCCGCTCCAGTTGTCCGGAGGCCAGTTGCTCTGCGGTCTGGGCGGCCAGCCGAACCGGTCTGACCACCAGCCGGGTGACCAGGGTGCCGATCCCCGCGACCAGGACGACCAGGCCCAGGCCGGAGACCACGACGGTGCTCCGGATCGCCGCCAGACTGCGCTGCTCCTGGTCGAGCGGAAAGACGTAATAGAGTTCATAGGTTCCGGCTTGGCTCGGAACCGGAGCCCCGACGACCAGCGAGGGAACGGCGGGTCCATCCTCGGTGGGCATGACCGCGTACTGGTACGTCTGGGCCCCTTCACCGACCTCAGCGATCAGGGCTTCGGGCAGGGTCGGCGTCAGCCCGGCGAATGACGGCTGGGTCAACGGTGTGGAGGTGTCCCGGTTGATCATCACGATGGCGAACTGCCCGGCGCTCCCACCACGCGTGCGCAGTTCATCGACCGTGCGCTGCAATGTCTCTCGGATAGAGCGTGGGTCTCCGGTAGGGACGGCGACGACCTGGTTACGCGCGTATTGCACTCCGACGTCAGCCTGCGAGATGGCCGCGTCCTTCTTCGCCGTCAGTTGCTGGGTGCGGATCTGGTTGAACAGGATGACGGAGATGATGATGACCGCGGCGCCGGCCACTGCCATGGTGATGATGGCCACCCGTAGCTGCAGTGAGCGGCGATAGTGCCGCCAGGCGGTCCGTCCGGTGATGCGTGCGCGCAGCCGCAGCTCGCGAAACGCACCATGGAGGCGGGATCGCGAGCCAGTGAGCCGGGACGTTGTCATCGCGGTGTAAGGGGGCGGGGGCTACGGAGGCCCGGCCTTGTAGCCGACTCCGCGTACGGTTAGGACGACCTCAGGGTGCTCCGGATCGATCTCGACCTTGGACCGCAGCCGTTGCACATGCACGTTGACCAGTCTGGTGTCGGCCGCGTGCCGGTAGCCCCACACCTGTTCGAGCAGGTGTTCGCGGGTGAAGACCTGCCGCGGCTTACGGGCCAGGGCGACCAAGAGGTCGAATTCCAGCGGAGTGAGCAGGATCGGCGTCTCGTCCCGGCGGACCTGGTGACCCGCGACGTCGATGCTCACCGCACCGATGGCGAGGGTCTCCGGATGGTCGGTGTCGGTACGGCGCATCTGCGCCCTGATCCGCGCGACGAGTTCGATCGGCTTGAACGGCTTCACGACGTAGTCGTCGGCGCCGGCTTCCAATCCTCTGACCACATCGACGGTGT
>JACCTM010000233.1 GCA_013812385.1 Geodermatophilaceae bacterium
TCGCTACCACCGGCGCCTTCAGGCCCGCAAACTCGCTCGAGTCGACCTGGCGCCGACGGCGTGCGCGAGGCATACCGTACGGTATGGTACCTGCATTGCCGCCGAGGATCAGAAGGTCCATGAAGCCCACCCAGCACGTTCTGCCCGAATACGAGGAGGCCGCCCGATGATGCCGGCCGACGACCAACATTCTTCCCTTTCGTCGTTGACCTGGGTACGGGGAAACCGCCCGCTGGCCGGTCCTGCACTGATCGGGATCAGCGTCATCCATTTCATGGCTACCCGCTGTTTCACGCATCGGCTCTGGCCGCGATCATCGACGACGGAATCGTCAGTGCGATCGAGTCCGGCTCGGCCCTCCTGGACGCTCGTGCTGCGGCGTTCTGGTACATCGCCGCCGGCTGCGGGAGTGCTCATCCTCGGCCAGCTGGCCTGGTGGGCAGAACGCAGATCAGGAGTCCTGCCGGCTGCACTGGGCTGGCTCTTGGTCGCGTTCACGATCATCAACGTGCTGCTCGTACCAATATCGGGCTTTTCGCTCCTCCTGTTCCCAGCGACGATCGTGCTGATCGGAGCGCACCGACTCCGGAATACCGGCTCGACCCGACATGATCCTGAGCGCTCGAGTGGAAGTGCGACTTCACCTCAGGCGCTCATGATCATCCAGTAGTGCCGGTGTCGGCCGCACCTTCGTCGTAGGCCAGGCCGAGAACGAACTCATACAGGCGACGCAGTTCGCCCTGCGGGACGGGCGGCAGGACCTGTTCGGCGCCTATCAGGAGGACCTGCAGCAGGCGACCGATCAGATCGGCTTGCGCCTCGTCGCCCGAGAACTCCAGCCAGAGTCCGCGAACGTGGTCGCCGCGGAGGCGATCGATGCGTTCCTGCGCCCGGTAGACCTCGGGGTCCTGCAGTGCCCAAGCTCGCAGGCCCACCTCGATACTTTGATCTTCGCCCTCCTCGCACACCAGATCGATCAGGGCCCTGAGTTTCGTGATGGCATCGGCGGTCAGATCACGTTCGACGGCGTCTATGTATTGCGTGGTGTAGGTGGCTTCAAAGTGTGCGAGCAGAGCGGTCTTGTATCCGGGCATCCCGCCGAAGTGGTGGTAGAAGGAGCCCTTGCTCAGCCCGATCTGCTCGGCGAGGCGCTCGATGGTCAGAGCTTTGGCGCCCTGCTTCTCGAGAATCGCCAAACCTGCGTCCAGCCACTGCTGATTGTCGGCCATCAGGCAAGTGTGCCGAACCGTTTGGGATGTAGCTGGTCACACGAGACGATCGTGATGCCAGGCCGAACATGTCACAGTTCGTGTCCGCCAATACTGACCGGCGAGGACAGCGCGGTGCCGAAATAGTCGTGCGGGCCACAGTCCACCAGGTCGAGTCCTGCCGCCTGCAGCGGGGAGCCGATCTGCAACTTCATGCCGTTCGCGTCCACTGGCGTCGGACTGACAGCGGCGTTTACCAGTTGCGGATCCCCGGAGACGGCGCTGGCCACTCCGGAGACAAGTTCTTGACCGGTGGCTTGTGTCCATGCTTCGACGGTCGAGATCTCTGTGCCGCCCCAAGCGATGGAGAACGCACCTGTGGAGTGGTAGCTGTTCCCCTGGAATAGCACGGCGCTGGTGCTCGAGGCGGCTCGCGACATCACGATAGGGCCGGTGCCGGTGGCCAGGAGAATGTTGTTGCTGAGGTGCACGTCTGACGGGCCCTCCCAGATCGCGACCGCCGCCGACTTCACTGTGCCGGCCTGGCCTGCGACCATGGTGTTGTTGTAGATCTCGGCGCTGCGAACCGAGCCCGCCACCAGCACTTCCCCGTAGGAGTAGTTGTTGATGGCGTTGCCCCAGAGCAGGTTGTAGCGCACAACGTTGCCAGTGTGGGCCTCATTGTTCGCACCGCTGAAGAGCAGAACGCCGGGGCCAGCGTTGCCGTACGCCAGGTTGTACTGCACCGTGCAATTCGAGCAGTTGATGTCCAGGTCGAAGCCGCCACCGTCGGCGGCCCCGCCCGTCTCGTTGGAATACGACGCGTTGGACTGGAAGGTCACGCGATTTGAGTCATATGCCCAGATCCCGACCGGACCCTCTGGGGCCGCGCACAACGATCCGTTCCCGTAAGCGGTGCAGCCCTCGACCATGCCGCCGTCCACCGAACCCAAGACAAACCCTGAGCCTGAGTTCCGCGCGCTCGTCGGGTCCCCCTTCTGGTTGAAGGCCTGGCAGGAACCGACGTAGACATTCGTGTTGGCATACGCAGGAGCTGCGGAATCAAATTCGGCACCGAAGACGGCGAGGCCGGTATCCCGATTGTCTGACAGGGAACAATTTGTGACCCTTACGTCATCGAATCCGCCACCAGACCAGCCGCCGATTGAGACCCCGTCGGTCCAGCCCACGGCCTGGCAGCCTTGTATCCGCACATGTCCGGATCGGCCGGGCAGATCCCTATACAGCAGCACCCCGGCAATCCTGGCAACGCTCGGCCCTGGTCCAACAAAGCGAAGCCGCCGTATCCGTATCCCGCAAGTCGGGTTGTATGCATAGAAAGCACAGTCTGACGTGTTGGTCAGCGCGGCCCGCCCCCGGCCGTACGATCCGAATGTGATAGGCGCGGTGCCAGCGGGTAAGGACGTGCCGTCAACGTAGATTCTTCCGGTGAACGTGTCGCCCCCCCTGAACAGGATCGTGTTGCCGGGAGCGAGGGCTGTCGCGTTCACCGGCGTCAAATCCCGCCATGGGGCAGAGGGTGACAAACCGTTGTTGCTGTTCGATCCTGCTGCCGACACATAGAAGGTAAGCGCCTCAGTCGACGTTGTGAGGAGGTGACTTCCCGACCATGCGACTGCTGCAACTCTTGCGGTGGTCACCAGAAATGTTCTGCGGTCGATGCTCATCGTGGACTGCCACGGCAGAAGTCCGTCGCCCCAGTGCTGCTGCATCGGGACTCCTATCGGGATCATTCCGGCGCTAGTTCACCGCAGGAACAAATGCGGGTCAGGGTGCCATGTCTCTTCGGAGTCACAGGATAACACAAAGTAGTGTCCTTCTCAACCATCTGCGAGACCTCTGGATCCGGACAACGCCAAGTGGCCAAAACGCCGCGCGTCAACGTGGCCGGCGCCGGCCTGCAGGTTCACGTCGGGCCGACAGTTCAACCATCCGGCCGGCGGTACAAGGGGACTCGGTCAGAAGCTGCGGGTCGTTCGCCGTCCTCGTGGCGAGCCCGAACGACTGTGCCCAGCCTCGGAGCGGCCGACTGCGCCACCGGCGATCCGAGCGCTGCCCGGCGCCGCGCTTCTCGGGGCCGCCGAACCGTGACCGGCCCCGCGATAACCACGCGTTCGCGACTGACCACCGGAGGA
>JACCTM010000237.1 GCA_013812385.1 Geodermatophilaceae bacterium
GCCCCGCCAAGTGGTCAGTAACTGCAATCAGAAGGCCCGCGCATCGGTAGTAACTGACCACTTGGGCACCGCCGTACAACCCCCGACCGGCCCGACCCTGTTCCCCGGCTTACTCGAATGACGACAGACTTACCCCGGTACGGGCCGGTTGACTCACGGAGGCGCACACGATGTACGACTACGACCTGCTAGTCATCGGTTCCGGTCCGGGCGGCCAGAAGGCGGCCATCGCCGGAGCCAAGTTGGATCGGCGTACGGCCATGGTCGAGAAGAAGCACATGGTCGGTGGTGTCTGCATCAACACCGGGACGATCCCGTCCAAGACGATGCGCGAGGCGATCCTCTACCTCACCGGCCTGAACCAGCGTGAGCTGTACGGCCACTCGTACCGGCTCAAGGAGGACATCAATGTCGCGGACCTCACAGCTCGTACACACCACGTGATCGGCCGCGAGATCGATGTCATCCGTAGCCAACTGGGACGCAACCACGTCGCCCTCATCCCGGGGACCGCACGGTTCCTCGACGAGCACACCGTTGCCGTCACCGCCGAGGACGGGTCCGACCGGAAGCTGACCTCCGAGCGGTTCGTGATCGCGGTGGGGACCCGCCCCGCCCGACCGGACACAGTGGAGTTCGACGGGGCCAAGATCGTCGACTCCGACCAGATTCTCGAACTCGACCACATTCCGCCGTCGATGGTCGTGGTCGGTGCCGGCGTGATCGGCATCGAGTACGCCTCGATGTTCGCCGCACTCGGGACCAAAGTCACCGTGGTCGAGCGGCGCGACCGGATGCTGGAGTTCTGCGACCTGGAGATCGTGGAGGCGCTGAAGTACCAGCTACGCGACCTGGCGGTCACCTTCCGCTTCCGCGAGAACGTGTCCAGCGTCAGCCGGCACGGCGACGGGACACTGACCGAGTTGGAGAGCGGCAAAAAGATCCCGGCCGACACGGTGATGTATTCCGCGGGGCGCCAAGGTGTCACCGAAAGCCTGGATCTGGTCAATGCGGGGCTCGAGAGCGATGATCGCGGCCGGATCGTGGTAGACGACAACTACCTCACCTCCGTCCCGCACATCTACGCAGTCGGCGACGTGATCGGGTTCCCGGCGCTGGCCGCAACGTCGATGGAACAGGGTCGCCGGGCGGCCTATCACGCCTGTGACGAACCGGTGGTCGGGACGTTGAGCCAGCTGCAGCCCATCGGGATCTACACGATCCCGGAGATCTCCTACGTCGGGCAGACCGAGGACGAGCTGACCGAGGCCTCGATCCCGTTCGAGGTCGGGGTATCGCGGTACCGGGAATTGGCGCGGGGTGCGATCCTCGGGGACTCGTACGGAATGCTGAAGCTACTCGTACACGCCGAGACCCGAAACTTGTTGGGAGTTCACGTCTTCGGATCGAACGCCACGGAGTTGGTCCACATCGGACAGACAGTGATCGGCTGCGGTGGCACCGTCGACTATCTCGTGGATGCAGTCTTCAACTATCCGACCTTGGCCGAGTCGTACAAGGTCGCCGCCCTCGACGCAGTCAACAAGATGCGCACCCTGGCCCGGATGACGGACTGAGCGGTAGGCCCGCGTGGATCACGGGGGCGAGGGCACGTCGATGAAATCGACGAGGCGGCTGGCGAGGCCGAGATAATTCGCCGGGGACAGGTCGAGCAGCCGCTGCTCGTCCTCGGCCGGCAGGTGCAGTTGGCAGATGAAGTCCTGCAACCCCTCCCGGGTGATCCGCTGCCCGCGGGTCAGTTCCTTGAGCCGTTCGTAGGGCTGGTCGAGGCCACGGCGCCGCATCACCGACTGCACCGCCTCTGCGAGCACCTCCCAGGCGTCGTCGAGTTCCGCTGCCAAGGCCTCGGAATCAACGTCGAGACTGCGCAACCCGGTCCGGGTGTTCACGATCCCGATCAGCGCGTACCCCAGGGCGGGTCCGATGTTGCGCTGCATTGAGGAATCGCTGAGGTCACGCTGCATCCGCGAGGTGATCAGCGACGTCTGCAGAACCTGGAGCAGCGAGTTGCTCACCTCCAAATTCGCTTCGGAATTCTCGAACCGGATCGGATTTATCTTGTGCGGCATGGTGGATGACCCGACAGCGCCGGCGGTGGGCCGCTGCCGGAAGAGCCCGAGGCTGATATAGCTCCACATGTCGGTGTTCAGGTTGTTCAGGATTCCGTTGAAGCGGGCCAGGTCGGCGAACAGCTCGCACATGTAGTCGTGTGACTCGATCTGAGTGGTCAATGAATTCCAGGTCAGCCCGAGGCTCTGTACGAAGCCCCGGCTGATCTCGATCCAGTCCACCTCGGGCGCTGCAACGTGGTGGGCGCTGTAGGTCCCGGTGGCCCCGTTGAACTTTCCGAGATATTCCTGGGCTTGGATGCGGGCCAGCTGTCGGTCCAGCCGGTGCACGAAGACGGCGATCTCCTTGCCGACGGTCGTCGGCGTCGCTGCCTGCCCATGCGTTCGGGAGAGCATCGGCTGATCTCGCTGGGCGAGGGCCAGATCACGCAGGTCGGCAACCAGGCCCAGCGCGGACGGCAGCCAGACGTCGGTGATGGCGCGTTGCAGCATCCGCCCGTACGCGAGGTTGTTGATGTCCTCCGACGTACACCCGAAATGGACGAACTCCATGACGTCGGCCAGCGAGGTGTCGGCGAGCGCCTGCTTGATGTAGTACTCGACTGCTTTGACGTCATGGCCCGTACGCCGCTCGATCACCGCCAGTGACACGGCCTGCTCAGAGCCGAAGTCCGCCACCAGGTTTCGAAGTAGCGACTGCTCATCGGCGGTGAATTCGCGCAGTTCGGGCATGACGCGACCTGCCGCCAGATAGCTCAGCCAAGCCACTTCGACCTCGAGTCGGCCACGGTTGAGAGCCTGCTCGGACAGATGGTCGGCGATCCCTGACACCAGTTGGCGATATCGGCCATCGAGCGGGCTGAGCGTCGGTTCATCCACCACGACACCACGATGGCATACAGGTCCGGGAAGAATTGAGCCGCTGACAGGGTTGACTAGGCGCATGAGCTCTCAACCATCGGTCACTCTCAACGACGGCAGCGTCATCCCGCAGCTGGGGTTCGGCGTCTTCAAGGTTCCACCGGAGGACACCCAGGACGTGGTACTGGCCGCACTCGAGGCCGGCTACCGGCACATCGACACCGCCCAGATGTACGGAAACGAGGCCGGCGTCGGCGCAGCTATCCGGGCCTCGGGCATCCCGCGCGACGAGATCTACGTGACGACCAAGCTGAACAACGACAAGCACGGCTACGACACCGCTCGCTGGGCGTGTGAGGGCAGCCTCCAGCGGCTGAAGCTCTCCTACGTCGACCTGTTCCTGATCCATTGGCCGATGCCGTTGAAGAAGGACTACGTGGAGACCTGGACCGCGTTGGAATGGGTCAAGGCCGACGGTGGTGCCACCTCGATCGGCGTCTCGAATTTCCAGCCCGCGCACCTGACCCGCGTGCTGGCCGAGACCGAGACGGTGCCGGCGGTCAACCAGATCGAGCTGCACCCGAATTATCCGCAGGCTGAACTCCGGGCGCTGCACGCCGAGCACGACATCGCCACCGAGGCATGGAGCCCGCTGGCCCGGGGCGCTCTGCTCGACGAGCCGGTTCTGGCAGCCATAGGTGAGAAGTATGGGAAGTCTCCGGCGCAGGTCGTCCTGCGCTGGCATCTCCAACTGAGCAACGTCGTGATCCCCAAGTCAGTGACCCCCGACCGGATCGTCGCCAACTGCAGGATCTTCGACTTCGAGTTGACCGACGAGGACATGGCGACCATCGGCGGATTGGACACCGGAACCCGGATCGGCCCGCACCCCAACGACATGAACTGACCCCCCGTCCCAGTTGATCATCGGAAAACTGAGGGTTTGCAGCCGAAGAACCCCCCAATTCGCCGATGATCAACTCGACGAAGTCCGGTCGTGACGCTTGGGTCGGACACGGGGGACGTGCCGCCAGACCAGTTTCTGGACCAGCAACGTCAGCGTCCCGGCCAACAACAACCCGACCACGTTGAGCCCTAGCTGAGTCAACGAACGACCGATCTCCGCACCGTTTCCCAGCGCGATCGCCAGCGCCAGGTTTCCGGCGGCCGGGACAGTCGTCACCGAGATGAACACGCCGACCAACCCGCCGGACTTCGACGAGGTCAGGGCCAGAACACCCGCGATCCCGGCTATGAAGGCGACGATTAACGACCATTTGTCCGGTTCGGTGATGAATCCGGTCGCCGGCCGTTGCGCGTCCAGTTGGCTGTTGTCGATCCAGTTCAACCAGCGTGCGACAACGGCGAACAGCGTGGTCACCGAGATTGCGACTGCGAACCCGACGAGAAAGGACGCAGCCGCCCGCCTCGCGATGTGCCGCCGGCCGTGCACAGCGGCCACGCACATTGCCGCGATGGGGCCGAACTCAGGGCCGAGGACCATTCCACCGATCAGCAGGACCGCGGAGTCCACCACGATCGCGATCGAGGCGATCAGCGAGGCGATGGTCAGGAAGCCGAGAAACGTCCAGCTGATCCTGGACTGGTTGTCGGCAGTTCGTACGACTTGCTCCCAGATGACCGCATCGTCGCCCTCGCCCGGCGCCTCACGCTCAGCCTTCTCCGCGGCTGCGGAGACTGATGTGGCGACGTCCATGATCGCGATGGCGCCGTAGGCATCCACGTCGAGCCGCCGCAGCGCTTGGATCACGCGATCGACGGACTCTCGAGCGAGGTCGGCCAGGATGACATCACCGACCGGACGCTCGGATGCGCCGCGCAGCACGGCAAGCGTGGCAAGTCCCGAGCTTTCGCGAAGGACGTCGAGGACGGCGTCGGTG
>JACCTM010000243.1 GCA_013812385.1 Geodermatophilaceae bacterium
CACGGTCAACACGGTGGCGGCCAGCAAGGTTCCGGTCAACGCCACGGCGAAGCCGACGAGCGGTACCCCACCGAAGGCGGCAAGCGACGTGAACGGTCCATCGGGCTGGCTGAATCCGAGCCTGCCCCACGGGAACCCACCCACGAACCAGCGACCGCGCAGGGCTTCTCCGCCAACCCACAGCGCGGCCATCCAGACCGGCCAGAGCGGTAACCTGCTGACCACGGCCCAGCCGGCTCCCATCAACGCCAGGTAGCCCGCCTGCCACAGCGCCAGCAGCAGCCAGGGCCACGCAGGAAGGTACTCCGCTGCCCAGGCCAGATGTGGCACAAAGAAAGCCAGTCCCGATGCCAGCCCCAGCCAGGCACCTGACCTCGCCGAGCGGCCGTGCACCGCAACCGCCAGCGCCGCGGGCGCCAGGATGGCCAGCATCCTGAGGTCGTACGGCGGGAACGCCAGCATGGTGGCCAGGCCGCCGAGGACGACGAGGAGTGTGGCCGCCCCCCGTGGCATCCGCGCGACGTCGACTGTCGGCCTCGCTGTTCCGGGTCCGGTCCCGGTCAGTTCGGGACCCTCGGACGTGGGCTCAGGGCCGATCACCGGATCGGCTCGGGTCCGGGCTGCAACGCCCACCTCAGGTCCCTCCGCCGCCCCGAGCGACTGCCGGGGGTGAATACACCAGCATTCCAGGCGTGCGGCGATGTCTGCCAAACGGGAGGGCCGACGCGAGGCGGCGATGATCTTGAAGTACGTCCGAGTCGTCGTCGAACTCGGGCCGTCGGCAGCGACCTGGTCGGGAAGAAGAGGTCCGGCGAAGTCTTCGGGCCGGCACCTCGTCGTTGCTGGCTGCAACCGAGGCACCGTTGTCTACTGGCCCGCCGGACCCTCTCCTTTTCCCACCGATTCCAGGTGACGCTCGCCTGCCAGCCGGTGTGACGTCCTGCCCTGGCCAGGCGCCGCGCGCATTTCTGCGCAGGCGCACGAGCCGACGTCACGTGCCGATCTGAAGGGGAAAGTCATCCCCGGATTGCCCGTTGTGCGATGCCGAGAAACCTACCCCCGGCCTTGCTTGCGCTGTCAACGGGTTCCGCGCGGGACTGTGCGAGCCGGACCCACTTTGCGGCGTGTCGCGGCAGCTAGTTAGGCACCAGATCCCTCAGTTAGCCGCGGCGTCCGGGACGACCAGGGTGCCGCGGGCTCGAGTGATTGTCAGCGGCGGGTCGAGTACGTCGGCCGCCGACGGGCCCCGGTCCGGTGCGGCCCGGCAGACCACCCTGGCCTCGAAGTCCACCCCCCGGCTACGGCGCCCGACTCGGGTGAGGGTGGCACTGGCCTCGACTATGTCGCCCGCTTGAAGGGGTGCGAGCATCTCGACCGAGTCATACCCAGCCAGCAGCGACTCGTCGCCGTCGGTACGGATCGCGAGTTCGGTCGCCACATCGCCGAACAGTCCCAGGGCATAGGCGCCTTCCACCAGGTTTCCGCCGTAGTGGGCGTGGGAGTAGGGCACATACCGACGGTGCGTGACGGTCAGGCCTACGGTCGGAGTAGCTGGGCGGAGCCCAACCGTCAACCTTGGGCGGGGTGAGTCAGCTTCGGCTGGCACAGTATTTTCAGCGGGCACGGACTGGCTCCTTGATCGTGGTGAGGGCGTGGACGAGGTAGGAGGCGACTTCTCCTGGAGTGGTGCCGCGTCCGAAGATCCGGTCGACTCCGAGTTCCTCGGCCATCAGCGGATCGAAACGTGGGCCACCGATGACGAGCAGGGGTCGGTTGTCCCCCATAGCTTCTCGGAATGCGGCGGCGAGTTCTCGGGTGTTGCGAAGGTGCGCATCGCGTTGGGTCACTACCTGGGAGACCAGCACGGCGTCGGCCCGGTCCTTGCGTGCCTGACTGACGAGTTCGGGCACCGTCACTTGTGCGCCGAGGTTCGACACCTTCATCTCGCGGTAGTACTCGAGCCCCTTCTCCCCGGCGAAGCCCTTGACGTTGAGGATCGCATCTATTCCGACCGTGTGTGCGTCAGTGCCGATGCAGGCGCCGAGGACGACAAGCTTGCGACGCAGGGTCCGCTTGATCACCAGGTTAGCCTCTTTTGCCGCAAGCAACGGGTACTCGCGTTCACGTACGACCACCTTGTCCAACTCGACCAGATGCCCGACTCGGCCATAGACGACGAAGAAGGTGTACGCCGAATCTAGGCCACCTAACCCATTGGCATGCACCACCATTGCCGGATCGAGGCCCATCCTGCCGGCCAGCTGCAGGGCAGCGCCCTCTGCCTTGGGGCCGGGTGATATCGGCAACGTGAACGAAACCTGGACCATGCCGTCGCCGGTCGTGTCGCCGTAGGGCCGGATGACACTGGGCTGTTCGGTTTCCTGCCTCATGGTGCTGCTCCCCTGCCGAGGTCGGCTTCCATCAAGGTGACCGCCGGGTTGTCATAACCCTCGGCCTTGACGACGACACCGTCCAGCCCTTTCCCCCGGTCGGCCGGGCGCTTGGTGATGCCGAACGTCCCATCGGCGATGGCATTGAGCAGGCCGTCCTCGGTGATCCGTTCGAGCAGCCCGACCGCCTCGGCCAGCACCTGGTTGGCACGGCTTTCGATGAATCCCCCACGGGGTGGGTGGAAATCCTCGGTCAGCCCACCGGCTGCACCCAGCACGTACCGAACGTTCTGTAACGCCAGATCGCGGTCGGACAGGAATGGTGTCACCACGGCCTCGGTCATCATGCCCACCAACAGAATTCCCTGCCCGGTGAGTGCGCCTACGAGGTTGAAGAAGCCGTCCAACAAGTAGCCGCGGAAGATGTCGCCGGTCATGTGCTTGGTCGGCGGCATCCACTTCAGCGGTGCGTTGGGGAAGAGCTGGCGGGCCAACAGCGCATGGGCGAGTTCGAGCCGCAAGGATTCCGGCAGGTCCGGATTGATCTCGAAGGCATGGCCCAGTCCCAGCTGCCAGTCCTCGAGTCCCGCCTCATGAGCGAAGGTCTCGTTGAGCAACTGGCTGACCGTCACCGTGTGCGCGTCGTCTACGGCATCGGCGGTGGTGAGGTAGTTGTCCTCACCGGTGTTGATGATGATCCCGGCGCGGGCGTGGATCATCCGGCTGAACCGCTGGTCCACGAAGGTGCGCTGAGGGTTGATGTCGCGGAACAGAATTCCGTACATCGAGTCGTTCAGCATCATGTCGAGACGCTCGAGCCCGGCCAGGGTGGCGATCTCCGGCATGCACAGACCGGAGGCGTAGTTGGTCAGCCGGACATATCGCCCGAGTTCGCGGCTCACCTCGTCCAGGGCAGCCCGCATCAGCCGGAAGTTCTCCTGGGTGGCATACGTGCCCGCGTAACCCTGGCGGGTCGCGCCTTCGGGAACGAAGTCGAGCAGGGACTGCCCGGTCGAGCGGATCACCGCGATCACGTCGGCTCCGGCCCGGGCTGCAGCCTGGGCTTGTGGGATGTCCTCGTAGATGTCGCCGGTGGCCACGATCAGGTAGACCCACGGCCGCCGCGGTGGGTCGCCGATGTTGCGGATCAGTCGGTCGCGGATCGCCCGATTGCGGTCGATCTGACGTAGGCCGGCCTTCGCGGCACGGGTGGCCGCGTTGTGCGCCCGGACCGCTGCGGCTCCGGTGGGGATCTCAAAACGCGCGGTTCCAGCGGTAACGGCTTCGGCGAGGTCGACCAGACTGGCGTGGCCGTGCACGCGCATGGCGTGCCAAACCGGGAGGGCCACACCGTGTTCGAGTCCCACTTGGTCGCGTACGGCGTCGACGACCCGATTCACCCACGGGATGTCGCCGTCACCGGTGGTGGGGTCGGCACCGGACAGGCCCGCCAAGCGCAGGACGGCTCGTTCGACCGACACCGTTGTGCGTTCCTTGGCCAGGGAGATCACCGGAGCCGCGGCGCGCAGCGCCAGGGATCGGGCGCGTCGGACGAGGCGGCGGTCCAGGTGGATGACCTCACGCGGGTCGGTGCCAGCCGGGGCTGATCGGGCGGGTGTCACAGTTCCTCGGCTCCGTTGATGATCCGGCCGCCGGCAACCGTCAGTGTGCATCGAGGCGGGGCGGCTCCGTCCACCAGACCGGCGACGAGGTCAGCGAGTGGTTCCTCGATCGCCCAGACCGCAAGGTGCGCGGGGGCTCCCACCTCGATCCTTCCCACCCCTGGGTCGGGGCGACGTGCTGCGCGCCAGCCGCCGACCGTCGCGGCGACCATGGCCTGACCGACAGACATCCGATTGGCCGGGGTGCGATGTCCTACGGCAGCGGAGATCCCCGCCCATGGGTTGATGGGGGTGACCGGTGAGTCGCTTCCGAAGGCGATAGTGAGCCCCGTGGCCGCGAGGTTCGACAGCGGGTTGAGTCCCTCGGCCCGGGCGGCACCGAGCCGCGTTTCATACATCCGCCCGACACCACCCCACGCCGCGTCGAACGCGGGCTGGACGCTGGCCACGACACCAAGCCTGGCAAAGGTGGCCATCGCCGCGGCACTCGGCATCTCGAGGTGTTCGAGGCGGTGCCGGCAGTGTCGTACGGGCAGATCTCCGAATTCAGCTGCAACCGACTCGAAGCCGCGCGCGATCTGGTCGATCGCAGCGTCTCCGATGCAGTGGAAGCCAGCCTGGATGCGGGCACGGGTGGCCCGCGTGAGGTGCCCGGCGATCTGCTCGTCGGTGAAGTACAGGGACCCGCTGGTGTGTTTCGCGTCCTGGTAGGGCTCGTGCAATGCCGCGGTGTGTGAGCCAAAAGCGCCGTCGCAGAACAGGTCGCCGCCGGCTCCGGACAGGCCTAGTTCGGCAACGATGTCGGTTTCGCCCAGCTCCCCCCAGTAGCCGAGAACCTCCGGGCCGTCTTCGGTGCGGGCTAGGTGCAGGAGTGTTTCCAGGTCGTGTCGCCCGGAGATGTCCGGTCCGGCCATTTCATGGATCGCTGCGATACCGAGTTCGCCGGCTCGGAGCCGGGTCGCGCGCTGCGCGGCGATTCGCTGCCCCGGAGTGATGGCGGCCTGGGCCGCTCTACGCACGGCGTGATGGGCCTCCAGCCGGAGATGCCCATTGTGGTTGAAGCCGTTGCAGGCCCGGGCTTTCGGGCAGCGGTCGAGCAGCGCGGTCGAGACCACGGCGGAGTGCACGTCCACCCGGGCGAGGTAGGCAGGAGCGCCACGAGTCGCGGCGTCGAGCTCTTTCAACGTGGGTGCCCGGCGTTCAGGCCAGGTGGTCTCGTCCCAACCGGTGCCGATGATCAACTGACCGGAATGTGCGTCAGCGTGGGCCGCGACCCGCTCGAGTGCATCCTGAAGCGACGTCGTCCCGTGCAAGTCCAAACCGGACAGGGACAAACCGGTAGCCGTGGCGTGGACATGGGCATCGACAAAGGCCGGCAGCAGGAGGCATCCGGCCATGTCCACGGTGCGCTCGGTCGTCGGCGCCTGGCTCATCGGGCCGATCCAGGCGAGCTTCGAGCCGTCGATGACCACGCCCTGGTCCGGTCGGGCACGGATCGTGACGCCGGCTATCAATGTCGTCAGTGCCCTCACGCGTGGCCACGCTGGGTGAACAGCTGGGCCACTCCTGGAGTGGACCGGTAGAGATCCAACGCCAGTTGCGCATGTCCCGGGGTATATCCGTTGCCAACCAGCATCGTGACGTCGGCGGCCATGCCCTCCGCGCCGAGCGCCGCGGTGGCGAACGAGGTTGCCATGGAGAAGAAGATCACGCTGCCGCCGTTTTCCGTAGCCAGGATCGCACCATGCTCGCAGCCGGGGACGTCCACGCAGACCACGCTCACCTGGACAGGCTTCCCTACGGCGGCGCTGACTGCGAGCGGATCCCGGGCATCAGCGATCACGATCTCATCGGCCAGGCCGGCATCGCGTAGCTGAGCTGCCTCGGAGTCGGTGGGCACCAGGCCGACCAGCCGGCTGGCACCGGCGCGACGAGCGGCGGCAAGGGACAGGGAGCCGGACTTGCCAGCCGCACCCAACACACACACCGACGCCGCGTCGTTCACGCGAACGACGCGGTCCACCAGGGCGGGCGCGCCGCAGACATCGAGGACCGACAGCGCGGTCTGCTCAGGTATGTCGGCAGGCAGAACCGCGGCGATGGATCGACCGAACAGGATCGCCCGGCCGTCGCAGGGCACCTGTTCGGTCGACCCGTCCCAGGACCGCAGGCCGTCATCGATCCGCAACGGGGTAAGGGTGAGCGACACCAGGGTGGCCACCGACTGGCCAGGTAACAACCCGAGTACGGAGTCGGGTCCGACCTCTTCGACGGTCCCGATCAACATCCCGCCGGAGCCGGTGACCGGGTTGTGCATCTTTCCACGACTGCGGACGATTTCCAGGACCGAGTCGCGGATGGCCGGTCCGTTTCCGGCGTGCTCCTCGGCCAGTTGCCGATAGGAGGCGGCGTCGAGGTTGAGCCGCCGCACTCGGATCGAAATCTCGTCATTGCGGAGCGCCGCGTCCGGGTCCAGCCGCCACGCCGCCTGCGGAAGTACGCCTTTGGGCTCGACGACGCGGGATACTCCCAAGCCGGTGGTCATCCCTCTCATTCCGTACCTCCTTCGGAAAAGTGGGTGTTATGCCGAAGAAACCACGGCACGGGCACTCTGGAACCGCACGATATCCCGTACAGTACCGGTATTCACCGCCGTTTCGAGACCCTGCCAGGAGGCTCGCCGTGACTGCCGGACAGCCGGGACAGCCCTACGTCTATCAGCGCCGAGAGTTGGTCGAGCCCGACTGGCGCCGGCTGCCCGGTTTCGCCGATGTCTCCGCAAAGGAGTGGGCTGACGCGCAGTGGCAGCGAGCACATTGCGCGAAGAATGTTCGTCAGTTGCGGGGTGTCTACGGCGACCTGCTCGACGAGAGCTTCTACGCCGACGTCGAGGCCGATCAGCAGCACCGGGCCACGATGTCGATCCTGTTGCCTCCGCAGATGCTCAACACGATGGTCCCGCACGCCCGGCCGAGTACCGAGGCGATGCTCGCCGATCCGGTTCGGCGTTACATGCTGCCGGTCTTCTCCGACCGTGCCACGGACTGGTCCTCACACCCCTATGCCACCCGCGATTCCTTGCACGAGCACGAGATGTGGACTGCGGAGGGGCTGACCCATCGCTATCCGACCAAGGTGTTGGCCGAGCTGTTACCCACCTGTCCGCAGTACTGCGGGCACTGCACCCGAATGGATCTGGTCGGAAATTCCACCCCGCAGGTCAGCAAGCTGAAGTTCGAGCTCAAGCCGGTCGATCGGCAGGCCGCGATGCTGGACTACCTACGCCGCAATCCCGGGGTCCGGGACGTGGTCGTCTCGGGCGGTGATGTGGCCAACATGCCGTTCAAGAACCTCGAAACCTTTCTCGACGGCCTGCTCGCACTCGAGTCCATCCGGGACATCCGCCTGGCGACCAAGGCGCTGATGGGAATGCCCCAGCACTGGCTCAAGCCCGAGGTGGTCGAGGGCATGGCCCGGCTCGCGAACACAGCCCAGCGGCGCGGCATCAGCCTGGCCATTCACACTCATGTGAACGCCGCCCAGCAGGTCACCCCGCTGGTCGCCAAGGCTGCCAAAACCATGCTCGAGATCGGCGTCCGGGACGTTCGGAACCAGGGTGTGCTGCTCAAGGGGGTCAACACCACATCGGAAGCACTGCTCGATCTGTGCTTCGCACTCGCCGACGAGGCCAGCATCCTGCCGTACTACTTCTACATGTGCGACATGATTCCGAACGCCGAGCACTGGCGGATCTCGGTTGCCCAGGCTCAGGATCTGCAGCACTCGATCATGGGCTACCTGCCGGGCTTCGCGACGCCGCGGATCGTCTGCGATGTCCCCTACGTTGGCAAGCGGTGGGTGCACCAGTTGACCGAGTACGACCGTGAACGCGGCATCAGCTACTGGACGAAGAACTACCGCGCTGGGCTCGAGGCACGTCAGCCCGGCTCGGCCGGCGCAGAGGCGCTCGACCGGCGGTATGAGTACTACGACCCGATCCAGTCACTGCCCGCCGCCGGTCAGCAGTGGTGGCGCACCCACTCCGCGGTCGACCAAGCGCAGGCAATGCAGGACGAGCACGACCGGGCGGCCGCTTCGGCCGCAGCGGCCGAGGCGCTGATCAGCTGACCTAACCCAGCGCCCGCCAACTGTCAGGTGTTACCCGCCGACCTGCGCTCGGTCTTGCGCGTAGCCTTGGCTCGGCGCGCAGCCAGCACGGCGTTCTCCAGTTCCTCGGCCAACTCCTGGGTGGGCGCTGTGCCGCCGAGGTGACGTGGTAGCCACCACGTGTCGTCGGGGCCGGACGGCTGCTGCGGATAGTCACCCTGGACCTCTTCGAGCAGAGCGATCATCCGCGTGTGGAGATCGAGCATGACCCGACCGGCTTTGGCGCCTTCGGCCGGCACGAGCGGCTCCCCCACCAGGATGCTGATCGCCTTTCCGCGCTTGAGGCTGTACCTCTTGTCCACGGTGAGGACCCGCTGCCCACCCCAGACGACCATTGGAATGATCGGCACGCCTGCCTGGATCGCCAATCGAGAGACGCCGGTCTTGAACTTCTTCAGCT
>JACCTM010000299.1 GCA_013812385.1 Geodermatophilaceae bacterium
GCCAATGAGATTCTGTTGGCGGCCTCGAGTTTCTTCGCGCGGGAGCTCGACCCGCGACTGCCGTGGTAGTCGCCTTCATCGACGGCCACCGGGACCGGTTCGGGGTCGCGCCGATCTGCAGGGTGCTTTCCGAGCATGGCTGCCCGATCGCCCCGAGCAGCTACTACGTGATATGAATTACCGAAAGGCCACACCTTGCGGAAACCACTGCTTGCACCCGGAGCCATCCTCCTAGGTCTTGGCATCCCAACACCGGCTTCTGCCAGCGGACACAACTGCTCGGACCATGCGACTCAGGAAGCGGCGCAGGCTGCCGACGATGCGGTCCCTGGCGACCCCGAGGGTCTCGACGCAGACGATGGTGGCATCGCCTGTGAGTCTCTCCCCGGCGGCGCATCTGCACCCAACTCAGACGACGAGGACTCTGCACCCAACGCAGACGACGAGGACCAGGTTGACCGGGCGCCTCAGGGTGGCGTGGACACCGGCGACGGCTCGATGAGCGGCAGCGACAACACAGGACCCCTCGTCGTTGGCAGCCTCGCGCTCCTGGCCGGTGGGGCTTTGATTGCCCGTCGCCGTTTCGTAATCGACAGGTAACAAGCGGATAAGGCTGTCTGCTAGAGAAACCCGCTGACCCGGTACCTGCCCCACTTCCCGGCGGTACCGACGATGCTCGCCGACACGATGATGCCCAAGGCGTTCGAACATTGCGGCAGCAGCGTCGGGTTGGTGACAGTCCTGGGTTTCTCGGTGGCTTTCCTGCTCTCGACCATGGACTGAGCGCGGGCAACAGTATCGGAGGCGCTTCGGCTGGACCGGCCGGGCATGAGACCCCCGAAATGGCGTCGGGTGGCCTGCAATTCACGGGATTGGGATGGAAGCTCGCTGGCGAGCCGATCCTCGAATCAAGGCCATGACACCAGCCACGGTGATCCACAAACCTAGGATGATTCCGCCGACCGGGAACAGGAAACCGAGCGCCTCGATGCCAGCCGCGCCGACCAAAGTGGGGGCCACACCGAAAGCGACCGCGCCGATCGCGCCGATGACGCCGACCACGGGGTGGGTCAAGGTATGCCCACTGAGCACTGCCAGCGCTGCCACGGCGAAGGCGAAAAGGGGGTAGGCAACCAGACCCATGGCCATGTGGGTGCTGAGCAACGGGGTTGCCTCGCCGGACAGTACGGCATCCCGGTCCGCGAAAGCACCCAGATGAAAGACACCCTCGACGACGAATAGCGCCGCCCCGACCGCCGCCACCCAGGTCGCCCGCCTCGCCGCTGTCGGCAGCGACATAGGGCTGCGAGCGAGTGCAACAAGTCCGATCAGAAACCCGACCGATCCAACCAAGAGAAGGGCGTGAGCCGGGATCCAGGCTGCCGCGCCGAGTGACTCGGCTGTTTGCTCCGCCTCGGGCAGGCTGGTGTCGTCGCTGGGATGCAGAGCGCCGCCGATGAGGAACAGAATCCCGCCGAGGGAGAATGCCCACGGCCACGGTCCCGAGGTACGTGTCTGAGCAGTTCGACTTTCAGGCGTAACCGTCACGTCCACAGAATGCCCAGCATCGCCGTACCCCGCAATGCCCGCAGGTGCCTCCTCGAAGTGGAATCCCGGTCGAAACGCGGAGGGCGTGGGATTCGAACCCACGATGACTGTCACCAGCCATAGCGGTTTTCCAAGACCGCCGCATGACTCGCCGCTGACCCGGGCAAATACCCTAAATCCCTTGGTGCATAGAGCCGTTAGGCGTACCAGTCGAGACGGCTCGATACCGCTGAATACCGCCTGATCTGGCACGGATCTGGCACGCGGATCGCACGGACCGGCGCGCCAAGGGCGGTGGAGCAAGTTCTCTGGTCCGTTACGGCGTTCGGTTGGGCTCCGACCGATAACTAACGGCATGCGCCCGGACAACTCGCCTCCCAGCCGGTAGTAGGTCACATGATGACGTTGACCCCACCCGGCGGGCCGCTACTCGATCTTGCCGAGGCCGCCCAGTACCTGCACAAGACCGAGCGCTGGATGCGCCGAGCGTTCTCCGAACGCAGGCTTCCCACGGTCAAAGTTGGCCGCTCGGTCCTGGTCCGCCGGGCCGATCTGGACGACCTGATCGAATCCGGCTACCGGCCCGCCAACGGCAGCGCCGCGCCGCCGGGGCCAGCCGCCAGCCCGAGAGTACGCAGCAAGCGCCCTCCGAGCCTCCCAGACCGCACGAGGGCGCTGGCCGTGCAGACGACTGACCCCGAACAGCCAGCGAGCCTATTGGCCGTCGACGTGCGCGCACCCGGACCGCGATGGGATCGACGCCGCGCTTGCGCGTGGGCTGGGGATACGCGGGGTCGCGGCACGGTTCGGATTATCCGGCTCATCCGTGCAACGGCACCGCCAGCGCCACATCCGACCGCAGATCGTCGCTGCCGTCCGGCATCACGAGGGGCTCAGGCTCGGCGGGCTGGCCGCGCGGCTGGCCGACCTGGCAGATGTTGCAGAAGCCACTCGGCAGGCTGCGATGCGATCCGGCGATGCCCCGATCGTGCTGCGTTCGATCGACGCTGAACGCGGAGTGCTCGCGGACATCGCTCGCCTACTGGGCCACGACTCCGAGGCTGTCCGTGCCGAGCTGGCCGAAGCCGAGGCTCTCGCTGACGCAGTGGCCGATGCGGCCCGCCACGATCCCGCCATCGGTCGCGCCCTGATCGAAGAGTTGGACCAAGCCGGATCGGCGGCTGCCAGCGACCTGGCAAGCGCCCTGCGCGACTGGATGACACGAGCCCCCCTGACGGCCATTCCGGTCGCTGGGGGATTGAGCACCACGAGAGAGGAACTTGCATGACAAGCACCGAGACCCCGATCACCGATCCCGCGCCCGATGAGATCGACGCCCTCGTGGGGCAGCGTGATCCACTTTCTGCACTCAGGATTGAGCTTGGACACCAGCCCCGCCGAGTCGCCGCTTTGGACCCCGACCGGCGGAGTCCTTGCCGCACAACGCCGTCGGGAGCAAAGTAAATTGTCGTTGCCGAGCCCTTGCGTGCGAAAGGCAGGACGGACCATGGGTATGTCGCCCCGATGACCGCAACCCCGGAGATCGACCGCCTGCTCGCGGAGGCGCGAGCAGGCCTTGAACGTGTCTCCGCAACTGACCTGCCCGCGCTGATGGCGG
>JACCTM010000308.1 GCA_013812385.1 Geodermatophilaceae bacterium
GACAGATGACTACCCTCGGCTCTGTGTTGCTCGCCTCGATCCCCAGCCCCACTCAAGGCGTCTGGTTCGTCGGACCGATTCCGCTTCGTGGTTATGCGTTGTGCATCATCGCCGGAATCATCCTGGCCGTCTGGATCGGTGAGAAGCGCTGGGTCAGCCGTGGTGGCGAGCCGGGCGCAGTTCTGGACATCTCGATGTGGGCGGTGCCCTTCGGGATCGTCGGCGGCCGGCTCTATCACGTCATCTCCAGTCCCGGCCTCTACTTCGGCGAAGGCGGCAACGTCCTCGATGCGGTCAAGATATGGGAGGGCGGACTGGGCATCTGGGGGGCGATCGCCCTCGGTGGGGTTGGCGCCTGGATCGGTTGTCGCCGCAAGGGCGTACCGCTGCCCGCTTTCGCAGATGCCGTCGCCCCAGGCATTGCCGTCGCCCAGGCCGTCGGCCGGTTGGGCAACTGGTTCAACAACGAGCTGTACGGCGCGGCGCTCGATGCGCCCTGGGCACTGACGATCTATCGCTGGGACGCCGGTCTGGGACAGGCGATCCGGGATTCGACCGGCGAACCCCTGGTGCTGGGCACCTTCCACCCCACATTCTTGTACGAGCTGCTCTGGAATCTCGGCGTTGCTGCCCTCGTCGTCTGGGCGGATCGCCGCTTCACCCTCTCTCGAGGACGGGCTTTCGCGCTCTATGTCGCCGGCTACTGCGCCGGGCGGGTGTGGATCGAAGCGCTGCGGATCGATCCAGCCGAAACCATTCTGGGCCTACGGCTCAACATCTGGACCTCCATCCTGTTGTTCCTCGCTGCGGTGGCCTGGTTCGTGACCCACCGCGGCCCTCGTGAGGACCTCACCCCGCACCCGGGTAAACGAGAGGGCAACGCCGCCGCCAACGACGACGCCAACGACGACGCCAGCAACGCCGAGGACGAGCTCGCCAGCGACAAGCCGGCCGGGCAGCCCTCCAGGCACTCCGCGGGACCGAAGTCGGCTGACCTGTAACCTGACAGGGGTCATGACTCGGGCCGTCGACGTCCCGATGGTGCCTGTTCCGCGCAGGTCACCACCGCACCGAACTCATCAGGCAGGTCCCTGCCGGAGTTTCGGGTAACCCAGACGACGGGAGCGTGCACATGCGACCCTTCTCCGCGTTCCCGGTCCGGCAAGGCCTCTACGACCCGGCCAACGAGCACGACTCGTGCGGAGTCGCCTTCGTCGTCGACACCTCCGGAGCGCCATCACGTCGGATCGTGGACGCCGGTCTGAGCGCACTGGCCAATCTGCAGCACCGGGGGGCGGCCGGGTCTGAACCAACCTCCGGTGACGGCGCCGGCATCCTCACCCAGATCCCGGAACGGCTGCTGCGCGAGACGGTGGATTTCGAGCTACCACCGGCCGGTGAGTACGCGATCGGCATCGCCTTTTTGCCGCCCGAGGAAATCGCGCGCCGTACGGTCGTCGATCTCGTGGCCGACCTGGCTGCCCAGGAGGGGTTGCGGGTCGTCGGTTGGCGCGGCCTGCCGGTCGATCCGATCGGGGCTGACGTAGGTCCCACCGCGCGCGGGTGCATGCCGTACTTCAGCCAACTGGTCGTGGCGGCGGCCCACGGCCGTCTGGATCTCCTCCACCTGGAGCGCTGCGCCTTCGTCCTGCGCAAGCGGATCGAACGGGCTGCCGCACAGGTGGGGCACGAGACATATTTCGCGTCACTGTCCGCTCGGACGATCACCTACAAGGGGATGCTGACGACCAATCAGCTCCGGAGGTTCTTTCCGGACCTGTGCGATCAGCGATACGAGTCCGCGCTCGCCCTGGTGCACAGCCGGTTCTCGACGAACACGTTCCCCTCCTGGCCGCTGGCCCACCCCTACCGCTATATCGCGCACAACGGCGAGATCAACACCATCAGGGGCAACCGCAACCGGATGCATGCCCGCGAGGCACAGTTGGCCAGCGACCTCATCCCGGGCGATCTGGACCGGGTCTTCCCAATCTGCACCCCTGACGCCAGCGACTCGGCCACCTTCGACGAGGTCCTGGAACTGCTGCACATGAGCGGTCGCAGCCTGCCGCACGCGGTGCTGATGATGATCCCCGAGGCGTGGGAGAACCACGACGAGATGGACGCGCAGCGCCGGGCCTTCTACCAGTTCCATGCCACGGTGATGGAGGCCTGGGACGGGCCGGCCTGCGTGGCCTTCACCGACGGCACGGTCATCGGCGCCGTCCTGGATCGCAACGGTCTGCGCCCCGGGCGCTGGTGGCACACCGCGGATGGTCTGGTGGTCCTGGCCAGTGAGGTCGGCGTCCTGGACATCGCACCGGACCAGGTGGTGGCCAAGGGGCGGCTGCAGCCCGGTCGGATGTTCCTGGTGGACACCTCGCGGGGCCGGATCGTCGAAGACGACGAGATCAAGGCCGAACTCGCCGCCGAACATCCCTACGACGAGTGGGTGCATGCCGGCCTGCTGCGCCTGCCTTCTCTGCCCGCGCGCGAGCACGTCGTGGCCAGTCACGAGTCGGTGCTGCGCCGCCAACTGTTGTTCGGCTACACCGAGGAGGAACTGCGGATCCTGCTGGCACCGATGGCCAGCTCCGGTGCCGAGCCGATCGGGTCGATGGGTACGGACACCCCGATCGCGGTTCTGTCGGCTCGATCCCGGTTGCTCTACGACTACTTCAGTCAGCTCTTTGCGCAGGTGACCAACCCGCCGTTGGACGCCATCCGGGAAGAGCTGGTCACTTGCCTGTCCCGGTCGCTGGGGCCGGAGCAGAACCTGCTCGAACCCACCGCAGCGGCCAGTCGCAAGATCGTCGTGCCGTTCCCGGTGATCGACAACGACGAGCTGGCCAAGATCCTGCACGTCAACGACGACGGGAACCTGCCCGGCTTCGCCGCCGTGCGCATATTCGGTCATTTCGACGTCTACGGCGACGCGGTCGACGGTGCGCTCACCGGGGGTGAACTTGCGCTTCGTACGGCGCTGGACAACGTCTGTGAACAGGTCTCGCGGGCCATCGAGGAAGGCGCGCGGATCATCGTGCTGTCCGACCGGGACTGCGACGAGCGCAGCGCCCCGATCCCGTCGCTGCTGCTCACCTCAGCGGTCCACCACCACCTGATCCGGGCCAAGAGCCGAATGCAGGTCGGGCTGATCGTCGAGTCCGGTGACTGTCGTGAGGTGCACCACGTCGCGTTGCTGCTGGGCTACGGCGCCGCGGCGGTCAATCCCTATCTGGCCTTCGAGACTGTTGAGGACATGGTCGCCGACGGCACCATCGTCGGCGTGGAGCCCGGCGTGGCCGTGGCCAACTACCTCAAGGCGCTGGGCAAGGGTGTGCTCAAGGTGATGTCCAAGATGGGCATCTCCACGGTCAGCTCGTACACGATGGCGCAGATCTTCGAAGCGATCGGGCTCTCCCAGGCGCTGGTGGACCGGTACTTCACCGGCACCACGTCCACCCTCGGTGGCGTCGGCCTGGACGTGCTGGCCGAGGAGGTGCGGATGCGCCACCGCAAGGCATACCCGGACAACCCGACCGACCGGGCACACCGACGGCTGACCATCGGCGGGGAGTACCAGTGGCGCCGCGAGGGGGAAGTGCACCTGTTCAACCCCGAGACGGTGTTCCTGCTCCAGCA
>JACCTM010000332.1 GCA_013812385.1 Geodermatophilaceae bacterium
CTGGAAGCGGGCTGGATGATGGCAAGTCGCTCACGCAACGCGATCATGCTGGTCCGTGGCCGGGCCGGTGATCAGCTGCCCCGACCGGGAAAGGAGCTGCTGGGCGTGACCCGGGCGATGGGCTACCCACCGGAGCGCGATGCCGGGCAGTTCCTCGAGGACTATCTGCGCGTGACGCGTCGCACCCGCAGCGTGGTCGAGCGCGTCTTCTACGGTTGAGTCGATGCGGCGCTCGGCCTGCGCTCGGAGTTACTCTCGCGGCTGCTGGCCGCCTTTTCGCGCTCGGTGGCTGACGCCCTACCCGAGGGTAGGCTGACCGAGGAGAAACAACTGCGGGGTCAAGGATGCATCCGAGGCGTTGACCAGCCAGGCGCCTGCGGTGCGAGGCGCTAAGTCGGTCGAGGAGGTCATGGTGCCCGACCTGACGCGCCGACAATTACTGCTCGGTGCGGCAGCCATCTCGCCGTTCTCCTTATTGAGGCCCAACCCGGCCTTCGCAGCAGTCGAGGACAAGCACCTGCCTCTCGTGCCGGCCATGCCGGCCAGAGCGGCATTCGACTCGTACGGGATGAACTGTCATCTGTCCTTCCTCGGGAGTCCGTCCTGGGGGAACACCGATGCAGCACTCCGGTGGCTGCTCGAGCTGGGCGTGGGAGCGGTCCGGCAATACCTGCCTCGGACCGACCATGGTCGTGCGGTCGTACGGCGCGCCATGGGTCGGCTCACCGGGACTGGTGTGCGCTGGTGCGCCCCCATTCTGCTGTCCCAGGACGTCACCAGCCTCGACGCTGCCAGGTCGGCGGTCCGCGAGCAGCTGGACTGGCTGCAGGACAATACTGACCTGGACCTCTTGGACTCACTCACCGGCCCGAACGAGCCGAACTCAGCAAGCCGGGCGCCCGACTGGGCCCGGACCACCAGGTGGGCCATGCAGGCGCTGTGGGAGGAGACCCGGAAGCGCTCGGCCTTTGACGATGTGCTTGTCCAGGGGCCACCGCTGAACATGAAAGGCGGACCCCCCGCGGTTGCTCCGGACGTCGCAGCGCTGGGTGACCTGTCCATGTGGATGGATCGCGGAGACGTACACCTCTATCCCAATGACGAGGATCCCGAGTATCTGATCGACGAGCGCCTTGTCGTCCTGGAGCCCGTGCATCCGGGGAAGCCGCTGTGCGTCTCCGAAGGCGGCTACACCACGTCGATCGACCGTGGGTACGGCGGCGGGGCCTGGCTGGTCCCCCCGGCCGTCGCCAGCCTCTATGCGCCCAAGCACCTGTTCGTCCACGCGCTCGAGGACCGGAAGTTCTTCGCCTACGAACTCCTCGACGAACCGCCTCCCTATGACAGTGACGACACGATTAGAGAGGCCGGCTTCGGGCTGGTCGAAACCCCTTCTCCGGATCCGAGGACATGGGTGCGCAAGCCCGGGTTCGAGGCGACCCGCCGGCTGCTGGCCCTCGTGCGTGACAATGAAGGGCGGCGCACCCCTGCCGGACTGCGCGTGAGCATCACCACGCCGGCCGACGTGGGCGGCGCTACCCAGACGGACACGTTGCGTAGTGCGCTACTGCACCGATCGGATGGAAGGCACCTATTGGCCATCTGGCAGGCCGTCGACATCTACAAGTGGGACCGCAACGAGTTGAGCGGCACCTATCTACCGGTTGAGCCTCTGCAGGTTGTCATCACATTGGAGCGGCCCCTGCCCATCGCGGTCCACGAACCGTCCCTGCGCGATGGGCCGATCAGCAAGTTCACCGCTGAGACGTTCACCCAGAGCGTCGGCGTCGGCCTCGTGGTCGTCCAGATCGGCTAGCCGTTGCCAGCTGCCTCGTCCCTTGGCGGGGACACCTGCCTGCGTACGACGACGCCGGCGGCGTCTCTGGGCAGGTCGTCGACTATCCAGACATGGCGCGGATACTTGTAGGCGGCAACCCGGAGCTTCGCGAAATTTTTCAGTTCGGCGACCGTGATGGCGGCACCGGGTTCCAGGATGATGGCGGCACCTACCTCCTCGCCCAGGTGAGCATGGTCGATGCCGATGACCGCGACATCGGCGACCGCTTCGTGCTCGCGCAGGGCATCCTCGATCTCTCCGGGATAGACGTTGTAGCCGCCGCGGATGATCAGATCCTTCTTCCGGTCGACGATGAAGTAGTAGCCGTCCTCGTCACGAGTGGCCAGGTCGCCGGTGCGCAACCAGCCGTCGCGAATGATCTTGTCGGTGTCCTCTGGGTGTTCCCAGTACCCCTTCATGACCCCGTCGCCGCGGATCTCGATCTCGCCCACTCCATTGTCCCCGGTCGGAATGGGGTGACCGCCGTCGTCGACCAGTCGCAGTTCCATACCCGCGACCGGCGTACCGATGGAACCGGGCTTGCGTTCGGCATCCATGTGGTTGAAGGCGGCGACGGGGGATGTCTCGGACAGCCCGTAGCCCTCGAGCACGATGCAGCCGAAGGCCTCCTCGAAGGACTTCAACACCTCCACCGGCATCGCGGAGCCGCCGGTGACGCACGTGCGCAGGGTCGCGATGTCGTAGGAGTCTCGGTTCTGGGTCTGCAACAGCGCTGAATACATCGTGGGTACACCCTCGAAGATCGTGACCTTGTCCCGC
>JACCTM010000335.1 GCA_013812385.1 Geodermatophilaceae bacterium
GCCGGCAAGCAGTTCCGCCGCGTCAACGGCCACCTGCACCTCACAACACTCCGCGCCGCCCTCGAACGCGAGGTCGCCGAAACTGTCGCAGGCACCTGCCATGATGACCTAGTCAGCGTGGCCTGACGATCAACGGCCGCCACCGAAGTTCCACGGGACTCGGGACATCCTCTGCTGGCCCGCTGGATGAACAGGCCAACTTCTTCTTGGTCTGCGAACCCGCCGAATGAGTCAGTCGGCACCCGCGGGAGCGCCCGAACAGCGAGGCGGTTTGCCAGCAAACCGCCAGACCGGGAGGACATACCGGATCTGCTTCGTCTGCCTCGGCAACATCTGCCGCTCGCCGATGGCCGAAATCGTGACCCGCTCCCTACTCCGTGAGGCAGGTTCGGACCAGCAGGTGAGCGTCGCCAGCGCCGGAACCGGGGACTGGCACATCGGTAATCCGGCGCACCCAGGTTCGGTTCGAGCGCTGAGTGCCAAGGGGTACGACGTCAGCAGGTCCCCGGCCCAACAGTTGACGTCGAGCCGACTTGCCGACTACGACCTGCTGATCGGCCTGGACCCGGACAACGCCACCGACATCAACCGGATGCTCCGGCAGCGGCAGGCCACCGGAGCGCCAGAGGTGGTGCTGCTGCGGGACTTCGCGACCGGTGGCGCGCGCGGGCTGGGCGTACCGGATCCGTACGGACAGGACCAGGTCGCGTTCGATGATGCGCTGGGCCTCGTCGAACAGCCCTGTCGCGGGCTCGTGGATCACCTGCGTCAGCGCCTCGCCGGGGATGTCAGCCGGTAGGGGTCTTCCGTCGCTGCTCGGGCCGGGTCATCGCTCGGGCATGACCGACGCCGAGTGCCATGCAGGCGACGACCACGAGCGAGGAGACGTTGAGTTGGGCCATCCCGGACAGGCCGTGCCCGAGGTTGCAGCCCCTGGCGATCCAGCCGCCGGCCCCGAGCAGGAGCCGCCGGCCAGCAGCCTGACGTACCGGACCTTGTTCTCGCCGCGCAACTGGAAGGCGCCCGTACTGCGCGCCGCGATCCCGCCACCGACGACGATGCCGAGCAGAAAGGCGATCAGCCATCAGTTCGGACTGCCCGCAGCGATCCCCGCCGACGCGCGCCGACTGTGCTCGGCCGAAGTCCACCCCTCCGAGCGCGGCGAACATCCACCCGAGCACCAGAACCGCACCCAACGCGAGCCCGAGCATTGGCCATTTCCACTGCCAGCGCGCACGAGGTGCGCCATCGTGACCGCGCCACCGCCGGAGCGCGCCACCGACCACGGCCAGCACGACGACGGCCGCCACGAGGCGCGGCAGGCCGAGCAGACCCGGGATCGTCCCGCCATTCCCGCCAGGGAGCACCGTGGGCCCGGGCAGCCGGACCTTGCGTACGGCGAGTTCGCCCCCGATCCAGCCGAGGATCTCGACTGCCGCGCCGGCCATTCCGGCGCCGAATTTGTAGAGCAGCCCGGACGCGCAGCTCTGGGCGATCGCCATCCCCCAGCCGATGAGCAGGCCGCCGATCACGTTGGCCACCGGCCGGAACGGGAGTCGGTGTGTTCAGCTCGGCGCCCAACGGGGTCAGGAACAGCACGGCCAGCCCCACCGCTCCCAGCGCGACGCCGAGGGCCCCGCCGCACAGCAACAAGAACCTGCAGGACCAGGCGTCGGCGAACATGGCGTGGAAGCACAGTTGCCCGCGCTGCAGGACGTAGCCCATGCCGATACCGGCGAGTGCTCTAGTCAGAACCGCAAACCACCACGACCGCCCCCTCGCCGGGCACGCCACGACCCACCGTACGTCCAAGGATGCGGACGCAATCGGGCGCGATCGTTCGGACGTTACGAGACAGGTGCCAGCTGACGTACCAGGTAGTCCCACACGGCACCGACGGCGCGCGAGTTGTAGATGTGCTCGCGCTTGGCAAGGGACTCCGGTTCATCCGACCAGGTGGGCCAGCCGCCGAAGGACTGTGTCAGCAGCTGCTGCTCGCAGGCTCGCTCCAGCACGACCGCGGCCACGGTCGCGTCCTGCAGGGTGGCGCCAACGGTGACGATCCCGTGGTTGACCAGGAAGACCGCGGTGTTCGGGCCCAGGGCCTCGGCCAAGGCCCGACCGAGTTCGGTGGTCAGGATCAGGTCGGCGGTGTCGGTGAACCGCGGCACCGCAGGTGGGGTGAACATCGTCGCGGCATGGCTGACCGCGCGCAGCGGCTGGCCGGTCGCGGCCAGCGCAACGCTGTGCCGGGCGTGGGTGTGCACCACGCCGCCGACATCGGGGCGGGCGGCCATGATCTCGGTGTGGATCGGGTACTCGCTGTGCCGAGGTCCCTCGCCGGCTGCCACCTCGCCGGCCGGGGTGACCAGGTGGACGCGATCGGCAGTGATCTCCTCCAGGCCCCACTCGGCCGACTTCAGCCACACCCCGCGGCCCTCGGGGTCCCGGGCCGAGGAGTGTCCCCAGATCAGGTCTCCCTGCCCGGTCGCTGCCAGGATGCGCGAGGACGTCGCGACCAGCTCCCGTACCCCGGAATTCATTGTCGTCATGGCGCGCGGATCTCCCATCGGTCTTGTCTGTACGGACGTGCCCGCTGGAGCTGGGTCAGGGCAGCAGCTGGTCGATTGCCTCTGCCGAGGAGATCAAGTGCTCGCGGATCCGCTTACGGGTGGTCGCGGTCATCCGGCTCACCGGTACTGATGCACAGAGCGCAAGCCGGGGCGGGCGCGACGCTCGAAGTGGCACGGCCAGCGACGTGACCCCCTCTTCGCTTTCCTCCTGGCTCGTGGCATAGCCACGGCGGCGGATCTCGGCTATCTCCGCGAGCAGCTTGGTGCGCGTGTCGATCGAGTGCTGCGTCAATTGCGGCAGGCTTTCCTCCGGGTAGAGCGCTCGGAGCTCCTCGTCGGACAGGGTGGCCAGCAACGCCTTTCCGGTGGACGTGCAGTGCGCCTGCATGGAGCGACCCAACCGGTTGACCACGCGCAGTGCCCGGGTGCTCTCGATGGAGTCGATGAAGTGGACGTCGCTGCCCTCGAGGCGTCCCAGGTGCACGGTCTCCTGGAGATCGGCGTTGAGCTTCTCCAGGATCGGCCGGGCGCGCGAGGGGATGTCCAATCGGCGCAACAGTCCATAGGCGAGCTGATCGAGGGCGGGTCCCGGCTCATAACTGCGGGTCGCCGCGCTCTGCCGGACCAGTCCGCGATAGCAGAGCATCGCCAGCAGTCGATGCGC
>JACCTM010000362.1 GCA_013812385.1 Geodermatophilaceae bacterium
TGTCACCGTTCCGATCTATGAGACCTCCAGTGTCGAGCAGGTGCAGTGGATCCTGGCCGATTCGGGTGCGACCGCGATCGTCGTGGAATCCGAGCGGCACGAGGAACTGGTCCAGTCCGTACGCGAGCATCTGGACGGCCTCTCGCACGTCTGGCAGATCGACAACGGCGCGATCGAATGGCTCAGCGCCACCGGATCCGATGTCGGTGAGGAGCAGTTCGCGGCTCGACGCCGGGGCGTGAGCGCCGCGAGCCTGGCCACGATCGTCTACACCAGCGGTACGACCGGTCGCCCGAAGGGCTGCCGGCTGACCCATCGCAACCTCCTCTTCGAGGTCCGCAATGCCCTGCCAGGGCTGGCCGGCCTTTTCAACGCCGAGGGTTCCACCCTGTTGTTCCTCCCGCTGGCCCACATCTTCGCCCGGATCATCCAAATCGGTTCGCTGGAGACTCAGGCGAAGCTCGGGCACACCGCAGATGTGCAGGCCCTGCTCGCCGATTTCGCCGAGTTCGGACCGACCTTCGTCCTCTCCGTACCGCGCGTGTTCGAGAAGATCTACAACTCGGCCAAGCAAACTGCCCACGCTGACGGCAGGGGCAAGATCTTCGACATCGCCGAGGACACCGCGATCAGCTATTCACGTGCGTTGGACCGGGGGCGGGTCGGGCTGTTGCTCCGGTTGCGGCACGAGGCCCTGGACCGCCTGGTCTACTCGAAGTTGCGTGGTGCGCTGGGCGGACGCTGCCGCGCGGCGGTTTCTGGCGGAGCACCGCTCGGTGCCCGGCTGGGACACTTCTTCCGCGGCATCGGGCTAACCATCTATGAGGGATACGGGCTCACAGAGACCTCCGCGGCCTCCACCGTCAACCTCGAACAGGCTCTCAAGATCGGGTCGGTCGGCCGGCCCTTCCCTGGGGTCGCGATCCGGATCAGCGCCGACGGCGAAGTACTCATCAAAGGCGAGCATGTCTTCGAGGGGTACTGGAACAACGCCGAGGCCACTCGCGACGTCCTGACTGACGACGGTTGGCTCCACACCGGCGACATCGGCGCCATGGACGACCACGGCTTCCTCACCATCAGCGGCCGCCGGAAGGAACTTCTCGTCACGGCGGGCGGCAAGAACGTCGCACCCAGCGTCTTGGAGGATCGGTTGCGAGCCCATCCACTCATCAGCCAGTGCATCGTGGTGGGTGATCAGCGTCCCTTCATCGGTGCCCTGGTCACCCTCGATGCCGACGCCCTGCCGGAGTGGGTCCGCCGCAACGCCAAACCGGGCGACGCGACCGCCGAGTCCCTCAAGGAGGACAAGGAACTGCGCACGGAGATCCAGGCTGCCGTCGACGAGGCCAACCGGGCGGTCTCCAACGCCGAGGGCATCAAGGTCTTCCGGATCCTGGGCGGTGACTTCACCGAGGACTCGGGCGAACTGACCCCGAAGAACAGCCTCAAGCGAAACATCGTCCTCAAGAGCTATGCCGCCGAGGTGGAGGCCATCTACGCCCGCTGAGCGTGCGACCATGCTCGCGTGCCACCGCTCATCTCACCGACCACGGTCTGGGCCCTGCTACAGGCCACGATCGTGGTGGCCGTACTGCTGTTGATCAGCGGAGCGGGCAACCCGGCGATGACCCTGGCTGGGCGGGGAGACCCGGCAACCGCGAATGCCGTCGAAGTTCTCGTCGCCAACGATGGCGCCGACCCAGGTCGGCGCGCAGCGCTCATCGCGTCCATCCCGAATGGGTTCGTCTCCGTGATGGGATATCGCCCCGAGGTGATAGACATCAATGGCATCGTGTCCCTGGGCGAGCCGATCGGCGCGTGCTCCTCTCCGGTCCACCTGGCCTTCGACATGGAGCCGACCTGCAAGGGACATGACTTCGGCTACGACCTCCTGCGTTACGCGGCCGTCATAGGTGCCCCGCTGGGGGAGTGGGCCCGGCCGTTGATCGACGACTGGTGGTACGCCGAGATGCACGAGCGCTGCGACCGGACCCGGGCCGGGCTCAGCGGTCTGGCTTGTCACGGCCAGGTTCTGGCCACCGAGGCCATCATCGACGTCAACAGCTGGCGGGAAGGAAACGGCCCGCCGATCGAGGAAAACCCCTGGCGCTACCTGGGAGCGCTCGCGCTGCTGCCCGTCGCGCTGGCAGCCGTGGTCCGATCCCGGCGCAACGAGCCGCTGCATCCGATCGGTGGCCTGCAGGCGGCACCGGCGGCGTTCGCCCTCACCCGGTGATCGGTCGCGCTCAGGCCAGCAACTGACGCCACCGCGTGGCCAGGAAGTCCCAGGACCACTCGGCCTCCACCCAGGACCGCCCCGCCGCGCCCATCGCTGCCGCACGGCCGCGATCCTCGAATAGCTCGAGAACGTTGGTAGCCACTGACTCCGGCGATCGTGGATTTTCGACTACCAGACCGGTCACCCCGTGTCGTACGGCCTCCGGGGCGCCACCGGAAGTTCCGGCGATCACTGGACGCGCGCACGCCGCGGCTTCCAAATAGACCATCCCCAGGCCTTCGACGTCCAGCCCTGCAAGCCGGGTCCGGCACGGCATGGCGAACACGTCGCAGGCGGCGTAGTACGACGGCAGCTCCGGCCAGCTGACCCCGCCGACGAAGTGCACGCCCCCGACCCCCAGTCGGCCCACGATGGCACGAAGACGTCTCTCGTCGGGACCGCCCCCGACCAGCATTAGAGCCGCTTGCGGAAACCGGGCACGCACCTGTGCCCAGGCCCGGATCAGCACATCCTGGCCCTTGCGCGCGACCAGCCGCGACACGCAGGCAACAACGGGCACGTCGGCGCCCAGACCCAGCCGCCGGCGTACCGACCCGCCATCGGCGTTCGGGTGGAACGCGGTGACGTCAACTCCTGGTGGCAGGTGCGCCAGCGTGGTCACGTCGGCAAGCACCGGCTCCAACACACTGCGGGTGAACTGGGTGATGTAGGTGACCACGTCGATCCCGGCGGCCATGTGGTGCAGCACCTGCCGAGCCACCGGCAGTCGTGCCCAACCCGTCTCGTGCCCGTGAGTCGACGCCACAATCCTGCCAATGCCGTTGTCTCGCAAAGATGGTGCGAGCAGTGCCAGTGGAGCGGCGGCTCCGAACCAGGCCCGCTCACAGCGATGCTCCCTGGCCAGTGCAACGACTGTTCGACGAATGTCCGGGGTAGGCACGATCAGGCTCGCGTGATGCCGGACGATCGGGAATGGCAGCCCGGCGTCATAGGCCTTCGCGCCGTCCCAGGTCGGCGCGAACACCACGACGGAGTCAGCCGGCTGGCGGCGGACCAGCGCCTCCACGAAGGTCTGGATGCCGCCCTGCCGTGGCGGAAAATCGTTGGTCACCACCAGGGTTCGGGTCACTGCGCCGTGCCCGTCATTGTGCTGTGCCGGTCACAGGTAAAGGCCCGCGTGCACAGAAGCCGGAGACGTAGGCGTAGGCGGGTCGTCCGGCGAGAGACATCCGCGACCAGGACGCCGTCCACCGCGACCTCGTCCCGCTCGGCCAGGCCGAGCAGATCGGTTCGCAGTTGAGACTGCGGCACCGATGTGAATGTGTTGAACGCCGGCTCGATGCGACCGGGTAGCAGAACGAACCCAACGCCATGAGGCCGGCGACGGCGCAGGCCGCGATCGCACACCACCACTGCGTAGCCAGCCTCATCGATCCGTAGAGGATCACCAGGACCAGCCCGGTCAGCGCGACGCCGACAGCAATCATGATGACCGCCAACGTGATCCAGGCAGCGCGGCGGGACTCCATCAACTGATCACCCGCCCCACCGGCGCAATGCTAGGTGGAACGGGTGATCCGAACGATCTGTTGTTCTCGGGGGTGATTCTCGATCTGATCCCCGGCGGCTATCCCCCGGCGATGCGTCGGGCGCTGTTGTAGGCGCCCCACGGGTCGACGGAGTCCAGCGACACCGGCTTGCCGTAGGTCGACGCGTGGATGATCTGGCCGTCGCCGACGTAGATGGCCACGTGACTGACCGGGCTGTAGTAGAAGACCAGGTCTCCGGGCAACAGTTCGTCCCGGCTCACCGCGACGCCCATGGTGGATTGCGATTTGCTCGAATGCGGCAGGCTCACACCCGCGGCTGCGTAGGAGTACATGGTCAGTCCGGAGCAGTCGAATTCGTCCGGTCCGTCAC
>JACCTM010000437.1 GCA_013812385.1 Geodermatophilaceae bacterium
AGTCGGACGACGGGCAGCGTCCGTGGACCGAGCCGCCCGCCCTCGGTCCACGCCCACGGCGCCGATGCGCTCGTTCACGGCCATCCTCACACGCTCCGACTACCCCGACTTCACCGACCCAGAACAATGACGCTACCCGGGTAGCTGACTCGTAAGGTCGAGCGGCTCGCGACAGGCGTTGGAGTGACCCCTCGGCTCGCCCTCCTCGTCGCCGTCCTCCTCGCGTCGCGGCCGCAGGTTACCGTTCGACTCTGGGTCTACCGCAGGGCCGACCGATGTGACTCCTAACGCGAACGGCCTCCTGACCTCGCCCAGCGGGTGTGGCCCCGGTTGTCCTCGTAGACGACGGACCCGACCTTCGCCATGACCGGGTCGGAGCGCAACGCAGCGAGCAGGTCCAGCTCCGAGCCCTCGGTGTCGATCTTCATCAGGTCGATCCGACCTTCGCGTTCGAGGACGTTCTGCAATGCATCGACCACTCCGATCGCGGGCAGCTCGACGAAGTCCTCACCGTCAGCGGCGGCGTGCCCGTACCGGCCCTGCGGCACGAACCGAACGCTGGTGGCCGGTTCAGGCGTCACGGCTAGTTCGATCAGCGTGTACCGGTCCTCGTAGTCGGTCAGGGTCGAGCGGAGGGCGGCCGCGTTCGCGGGATCGGGCTCGAAGCAATACGCCCGGCAGGTTCGGTTTCGGGTCAGGAAGAACCGCGGCCAAGCCGATGTTCGCCCCGATGTCCACCAGGACCTCGACGCCTTTGCCGGATCCGTAGTCCCGCCGGCAGAAGACCTCGTTCACCGTCAACAGGTCGTGGTAGTTGCTCAACGCCGGCTGGACGGCTCCCATCGGGGTCCGAAGGATCGGCTGCCACGGATAGGCGCCTCTGTTGCCCAGGTATCGGCGCAGTGCTGCACCGGGCTGCGTGTAGGTGGTGAACATCCGGGCCAGAGTCGCCCAATGACCCGGTAGAACGGGAGCCATCCCGACGCTGAGAACTAGCATCACGAGCCATGGGCCTCTGGCCGAAGCTGGACGGTAGCCGCCGCAGCGCGTTTGCGGCCGAGCTGGCCGGGTATGTGGAGGTCGCCCGATTCTACCTCCGTCGAGAAGGTCTTGGCTCGACCCTGACACGATTGGGTCGCTTCCTCAAGGTCCGAGCCGCACCACGAACGATCGCCCAGCGTCGAGCCCAGACCTTCACAGTCGGCTGCGACACGGACAGCAATACGAACCCGTCCAAGCCGAGCATCACCCTCGCCGCGTTACCGTTGTCCTGCACCTGGGGCCTCCTTCAGATTCGTGTCCTAGACACCACGAATCCTGGGGGGCGCGGGCCCAACATCAGGCTCAGGCGCGGCCGACCATCAACCCCGTTACCACGGGTACCACGGTTCATTGCGAAGAGCCCGTTTTGTGAGAGCAGGCGCATATGAGCGCCGCGGTCCCGCTGCACGTGGGTCTGCTTTCTCTGGAACGTTGGGATGGCGTGTGGCGGCGCAATCAGCATCTGGCCAGTCAATTGATCGAGCAGGGCATCGTCGATCGGATCACGTTTGTGGAGCCGGCGGCATGGGCGCGCGCTGAGATCCGCCATCCCAAGCCTGGAGTCACGACCGTACGACCGCGGCTCGTCCTACCCAGGCGCGCGGGCGGGCTACGCCTGTTGGCCCAGACCTTGCGACGCGGTCCGCTGCACGACGCCGACCTGCTGTGGATCAACGATGCTCCCCTCGGCCGATGGGTTGCCCGACCGGATCAGCCGGCCTTCTACGACGTCACCGATGACTGGCGAGAATCGACCAACACCGACCGGGTGCGTCGCAGGTTGATCGCCGCCGAGGACTGGCTGAGTGCGCACGTGTCGACTGTCGTGTGCAGTGCGGAGTTGGCTCGGCGGTGGAGGCAGCGCTACGGCGTCGAGCCGACTGTGGTGCCCAACGGGGTGGATCTGCGCCTGTGGGAGCACGGTGAACCGGTCGCGCTGACCGGTCGATCTCCGCACCTCGGGTACGTCGGCACCCTGCACGCCGATCGACTCGACATTGACCTTGTCCTTGACGTGGCCCGATCGCCAGCGGTGGGAACCGTGCATCTCGTCGGGCCGGACTTCCTCGACCAGGCAGATCGGGCACGGCTGGATGCGGCCGGCGTAGGCAGACCGGGACCGGTGCCACAATCGAGGTGCCGGCGTGGATGCGTGCCTTCGACGTACTCATGTGCCCGCATCGGGTGACCACCTTCACGCTTTCGTTGGATGCCATCAAGGCATACGAGTACGCCGCGGCCGGCAAGCCGGTGCTGGCCACTCCAACCTCAGGTTTCCAAGCACTGAGTGCGCGCGGATGGTCGCCCACAGTCCGCTCGGACTTCGTGGCAAGGGCTGAAGCCCTGCTGGCGGATGACGCGCAGCCGACCGCTCTCCCGGGTGCTGTTGATTGGGATGTTCGGGGAAAGGCTCTGGGCGAAGTTCTCAGCACCTTGGTCGCTTCGGGCGCGAAATCCTGAGCGGAATTTGCGTGCGTGTTTGACCGTGCGTGTTTCACTTAGTCGTGACCAGGGAGCCGCCGCAGCCCGTTTCTCGGATAGCTGCTGATCAGTCGCCTTGGAAACAACGTGCGGCACAACTCCCGTTCGGGCCCGTGATACTGCGCCTCGTTCGGTCGCGACGAGACATCTGGTCGTACCTCGAGCCACGGCTATTGGCGGAACTGGGAAAGGTCCCTTCCCACAGCTTGCGCAACTACTTCTATCGGCGCAGCGGGGTCACACTTCCGCACTCGAGCAGCCTCCACGGACGGGCCATCATCTACGCACCCGAGGGGATCGTTGTTGGCCAGCATTGCACCATCGGTGACAACTGCACTTTGGACGGCCGCGCTGGAATTACGTTCGGCGACAACGTCAACGTGGGCGCCCACGTGTCGATCTACACACGTGAGCACGATGTCGATTCACCCGACTTCACCGAGGTCGGCGCCCCAGTGCGAGTCGGTGATTACGCCTGGCTTGCCAGCCACTCGGTGATTCTTCCCGGTGTGACCGTCGGCGAAGGCGCTGTTGTCGCCGCTGGAGCGGTCGTGTCGCGGAATGTGCCGCCGTACACGCTCGTGGGCGGCAATCCAGCGCAGGTCATCCGCGAACGCTCGCGAGATCTGCGCTACAAACTCGGCTACGCAAGACGGTTCGCCTGATGACGCTCTGGTCGGCGTTCTTGGACCACACAGGCCGCGCAGGACCCGACCCGATGCCCTGGCGGGTCGATCAGCACGACTGGCGATCCCTCGTCTGGATGGGACCGTCGGTGATCGCTTTCCCGTGGTGCAGCCAGTTCACGGGCTGAGGTCCGGCCGTGGTGTCTGCTCAACGACAGTCCTACCCTCATGTTGCTGACATCTGCTGAGCCGGCGGTAGCCACACACACGAGCCGCCTGCGAGCGCGGCGAGCTCGGCGGATCCACTGTGGACTGTCCGCACAGAGTCCGCAAGACATTCATAAACTGCCAGTAAAGGTCAACGGTTTCAAACGGCAAAACCGCAGGTCGCAGGTGCATTTCGGCACTCCCCAGCGTGTCAAAGGAGCCCGCGGAGCGACCTTTTAATCCGCGGGTTGCGGGTTCGATTCCCGCGGGGCCCACCCACCGTCCGTACGAGTTCGGGTGATCCTTGACGTTAGC
>JACCTM010000391.1 GCA_013812385.1 Geodermatophilaceae bacterium
CTGCTCGACTGGCCGCTCGTCCTTCGGGCCGCAATGATGTCGGTGGCGATGACCCTGCTGATGACCTACATCGTCATGCCTCGGGTCACCCGGCTCCTTCGGCGTTGGCTCTACCCGGACCCGGAGCAGACCGGGATCTCCACCGGCGCACCCGGCAAGGACCGGAGCCCGTCCGCTGACTCGACGCAGCGGTCGGTCGTGCGCTTCTGGGAACAGGTCGGGCATGCGCAGCCCTCTCGGGCCGCCGCTCGGGACCGCACCCTGGCCGGACTCCACGTATTGGCTCCGCCCTCGCGCTGACGTAGGCACCGGTTCGCTACCCAACCGGCCATGTGCGCGGAGTCAATGAGGCGGTTCGCTACCCAACCCGGCCGCTTGCGCGGATCAGGGCGATCGGCGCAGCCGCAGTCCGCGCGGGGTCACCGAGAACCCGGCCGCCTCCAGTGCGCGCGTCATGGGGGAGTCCTCGACAGCCGGAGCGCCGTCGCTGCGCTGCACGGTCAGCCGGCCCAGTGCTCCCCGCTTCGCACCGTTGGCCAGCGCCGTCGCTGCTGCGGCGAGTGCGTCCGTATCGTCGGTGAACGTGAGCAGGGACCGGCCACCGCGTTCGACATAGAGGACCAGGGCCCCGTCCACGAGCACGACGACCCCGCCGGCCTTGCGGCCGGGACGATGACCGCCCTCTCGCGCCGGCCAGGGAAGGGCCGCGCCGTACGGGTTGGCCGGGTCTGCCGCTGCCAGCAGCACCGCACCGGAGAACTTGCCGTCACTGGGGCTGGTGATTCCCCTGAGCCGGTCGACCGCGCCGATCGAGCCGAACTGTGCGGCTCCGAGCGACTCGATGAAGTACCCACGTCGAAGCCGCCCGCTTTCCTCCATGGCGCGCAGCACCGGATACAGCGTGGCGAAGGCGCCCGGCATCTCATCCACACCCGAGGCGCTGCGGGTCAGCACCCCGTGGCGTTCGACCAGGCTCTCGGCCCGCGCGTGTACCCGGCGGGTGGGGTCCGGGTCGCGCTCGGGGACCGTCGACCAGCGGCCGCCGACCTGCGGTGGCCCGGACCGTGACGGCATCCGGGCCCGACCGGGACGGGCACTACGGCCGTACCGGGGCTTGACTCGGGTTGCTTGCCGGTGGGTGCCGCGCCCGGCCAAGGTCGTCCGCAACGGGGTCAACGTGTCGTTGGTCAATAGGCCTGCCCAGACGAGATCCCAGATCGCGGTCACCACCTCGGCGTCGTCGCTGCTGCCCACGGCGGTGACCAGGTCGCGGAAGAACATCGCCCGCCCGTCATCGAGTGCGGCCAGTACGGCAGCGGAGAGATCTGAGTCGACCGGCAGCGCCTCGGGCAGCAGGAGCGGCGCAAGATCGGCCGGAACCAGAGTCAGCCAGCCGTCCGAACCGGGTAGACCTCCAGCACCGGTCCACAAGACCTCACCGGAGCTGGTGAGCTCGTCAAGCATCGCCGGCTGGTAGTCGCGTAGGCGGGCGGGCAGGACCAGGGTCTCCAGTGCCGATGCCGGGACAAGCGCCCCGGCGAGCTGCTCGACGACGGTGAGCACACCGTCCACACCGGACAGTCGAGGACCGACGCCCTGCCAGACGGGTAGGAACCGGCCGAAGGTCTGCGGTTCGACCGGCTCCACTTCCTTGCGCAGCGCGGCCAACGAGCGTCGGCGGATCATCCGGAGCACTTCGCTGTCGCACCATTCCAGCCCGGTTCCTTGCGGCCGGAACTCCCCACTTGTGATCCGGCCACTGCCTGAGAGCCGGCTCAGCGTCGCGTTGACGACGGCCACCCCAAGCCCAAGGCGCCCTGCGCAGTCCTCGGCACGGAAGGGCCCGTGCGTACGCGCGAAGCGGCCGACAAGATCACCGACCGGGTCGGCCACCGGTTCGGTGAAGACCTCTGGTACGCCGACCGGAAGCGCCACGCCCAGCGCATCGCGTAGCCGCCCGGCGTCCTCGATCGCCGCGAAGCGGTCTTCGCCGGCTATCCGGACCGGCAGAGTCCGCCGAGCCGAGACAAGTTCCTCCAGCCAAGCAGCCGTGATCCCTCGGGCGCCGGCTTCGTCGCTGCGCAGATCACCGACCAGCCGGAACAGGTCCGCGGCCGCGTCCAGGTCGCGCGGATGCCGATCGACCGGCAGGCGCTGAATCTCGCTCTCCACCTCCAGCAACGAGGTGAGGTCCAGCAGTTCACGCAACTCGGCCTGGCCGAGCAGTTCGGCCAGCAGTGTGTTGTCCAATGCCAGCGCCTGGGCTCGTCGCTCGGCCAGCGGTGCGTCGCCGTCGTAGATGAAGGCGCCGACGTAACCGAACAGCAGCGACTGGGCGAACGGCGAAGCGTTCTCCGTCTCGACATCGACGACCCTTATCCGCCGCGAGGTGATGTCACGCATGAGGGTGACCAGGCCGGCCACGTCGTACACGTCCTGGAGGCATTCGCGTACGGTCTCCAGCACGATCGGAAAGGATCCGTAATCGCTTGCGACACCGAGCAACTGGGCTGCACGCTGACGCTGTTGCCAGAGCGGGGTACGACGGCGGGGATCGCGGCGGGGCAGGAGCAGCGCCCGCGCCGCGCACTCGCGGAACCGCGAGGCGAACAAAGCTGACCCACCGACCTCGGCGGTGACCGCGGCCTCGACCTCATCCGGGTCGAGCAGGATCAAGGCGGCCGAGGGCGCTTCCCCGGTCGTGTCGGGCAGTCGCAACACGATCCCGTCATCGGAGTGCATGGCCACGACGTCGGTGCCCAGCTGTTCGCGCAGCCGCGCGGTCAGTACGAGCGCCCACGGGGCATTGACCTGCGCACCGAAGGGAGAGTGCACGACCAGTCGCCAGTCGCCGAGCTCGTCGCGGAAGCGCTCAACCACCATCGTGCGGTCATCAGGTAGGTGGCCCGTCGCCTCGGTCTGCTCCCGGAGGTAGGCGAGCAGGTTGTCGGTCGCCCAGGCGTCCAGCCCGGCCTCGCCCAGCCGGCCTCGGGCCTTGTCCTGTGCGCCGTCGCGCTGGTTGCCGACCTCCCGGAGGAACGCCCCGACGGCTCGGCCGAGCTCGAGCGGGCGTCCGGGCGCATCCCCGTGCCAGAACGGCATCTTTCCCGGTTGTCCCGGCGCGGGGCTGACCAGCACCCGGTCGTGGGTGATGTCCTGGATCCGCCACGACGAGGAGCCGAGCAGGAACACATCGCCGTTACGGGATTCGTAGACCATTTCCTCGTCGAGTTCGCCGACCCGGCGGCCCACCATCCCTGGCTCCCCGACCAGGAACACGCCGAACATCCCGCGGTCGGGGATCGTTCCGCCGCTGGTCACCGCCAGCCGCTGCGCCCCGGCCCGGGCAGTCACCGTGTCGGTGACCCGATCCCAGGTGACCCGCGGGCGCAGCTCGGCGAAGGCGTCCGAGGGATACCGGCCGGCCAGCATGTCCAGGACGGCGTGCAGGGCTGATTCCGGGAGCCCGGCGTACGGCGCGGCTCGCCGTACGAGCGCGCCGATCTCATCGACGGTGAGCGGGCCGAGGGCGACCATCGCGACGATCTGCTGGGCCAGCACGTCCAATGGGTTGCGCAGATATCGCAGCGATTCGATCTGTCCGGACTGCATGCGTTCGGCCACTACTGCCGTTTGCAGCAGGTCGCCGCGGAACTTCGGGAACAGCACGCCACTGCTCACCGCCCCCACCTGGTGGCCGGCTCGCCCCACCCGCTGCAGGCCGGAGGCGACCGTCGGCGGGGACTCCACCTGGATCACCAGATCCACCGCCCCCATGTCGATGCCCAGTTCCAGACTCGAGGTGGCGACCACGGCGGGCAGCCGGCCGGACTTCAGCGCCTCTTCCACGACCGCGCGCTGTTCACGGGAGACCGAGCCGTGATGGGCCGCCGCAACCGGGACGAAGTCCGCCGGTTGGGCGGCGCCGATCCCGGCTTGGGCCATGAGCTGGGCCGGCATGTCTCGGGGATCATCGACGTCCACGCCGGCACGTTCGGCGGCCAGTTCGTTGAGCCGTGAGGTCAGTCGCTCGGCCAAACGCCGAGAGTTGACGAACACGATGGTGCTGCGATGGGCCTCGACCAGGTCGAGGACGCGTTCCTCGACGTGCGGCCAGATGCTGGTGCGAGTCTGCGAACCGGCCGCCGATCCGCTGAGTTCGCCGGTCTCGGCTCCGAGTTCGGCAAGATCCGCGACCGGGACGACGACCGACAGTTCGACCTGCTTGTCCACCGGGGGTGCGACCACCTGCACGGGTCGGCCGCCGGCGAGGAACGTCGCCACCTCGTCGATCGGCCGTACCGTCGCCGACAGCCCGATCCGCTGTGCCGGTCGGTCGAGCAGATCGTCCAGGCGCTCCAGGGACAGCGCCAGGTGCGTGCCTCTCTTGCTCGGCAGCACCGCATGCACCTCGTCGAGGATCACCGTTGTGACCGAGCGCAGGGCTTCCCGAGCGCTACTGGTCAGGATTAGGAACAGCGACTCGGGGGTGGTGATGAGAATGTCCGCGCCGTGCCGGGCGAAGGCACGGCGCTGCTCGGGCGAGGTGTCACCGGATCGAATGGCGACCTCGATGTCCGGCGGGGCCGAGCCGAGCCGAGCTGCGGCTTGACCGATGCCGGCCAACGGAGCTCGCAGGTTGCGTTCGACGTCCACGGCCAGGGCCTTGAGAGGGGAGATGTAGAGCACCCGACAGCGGGCCTCGGGGACAGGTGGCGAGTCGGACCGCGCGCCGCGGCGGCGGGGCACCCGCGGGGGAAGCGGATTCCGGGCGAGTTGGTCGATCGACCAGAGGAACGCCGCGAGAGTCTTGCCGGAACCGGTCGGGGCCACCACCAGGGTGTGCGCCCCCCCGGAGATCGACTCCCAGGCCGCGATCTGCGCGCTGGTCGGAGCCGCGAAGGCGCCGCGAAACCAGGCACGGGTGGCTGGTCCGAACCGATCCAGAGAACTCACCCGGTCATCCTCGCCCAGATGTCGGACAACGGGTCGGTCACTCCTTCACGTGCGCCAGACAGGGGGAAGGGTCACACTTCGGTGGTGAGCAGAACTTCGACCCTTCCCCGGGCTGGTTCCAGCCGGCGCCGTGGTCTGTGTGTGAGCTTGTTCCTGGGCCTGGCCGTGGTGTTGAGCGGTTGTCTCAAGTACGACTTGACCCTGGTCGTCAGCGAGGACGACACGTTGGACGGCATCCTGATCGTTGCCGTGGCTCGTGAGTTCGCGGTGGGTCAGGACATCTTCGGGCAGTCCGGGGAGCTGACCCCGTCGCAGGGGTCGGTCACCAAGGAAGCCTACGAGGATGCCGACTACGTGGGCTCCAGGTACGTGATCAGCGGGGTTCCGATCTCAGAGATCGACGCGCTGTCCTCCGACAGCAACACCCGGTTCGCGCTGACCCACGAAGGCGATGAATACCTCCTCGATGCCAGTCTGGATTTCAATCTCGCCGGCACCGACACCGTGCCGACCGGCAACAGCTTCACCGCCATGGTGTCGATGACCTTTCCCGGGGCGGTGATCGAGTCCAACGGCACGATCCAGGGCAACACTGTCGTCTGGACGCAGTTGCGGCCGGACGCCGACAACACGTTGACCGCACGGGCCAGTGCCATCGCCAACGGCGAGGCCGGCAGCTCCTCGGACTCCGGGATCGCTTGGTGGATATGGGCGCTCGGTGGCGTCGGTTTGCTCCTCGTGGCCGCCCTCGTGACCGTACTTCTCCTGGGCCGGCGTCGTGCCGCCGTGTCGAGCGCGGCCGCGCAGGCACCGTCGGCCACCCACACCTGGCCGGGACAACCGGGAGGGTACGCCGAGCACGGGCCCTGGGTGCCCCAGCAGGGCTACGGGCACGAGAGCGGCTACGACTCAGCAGGTCAAGGCGACGGGTACGACTCGTACTACGGCGCGCCGGAGGGAACCTACGGTGACCCGTACTCCGGCCAGGCGCACCCGCACGACTCGTACGGCGAGGGCTATGGCACGTCGTACGGCGAGGCCCACGGTGGCCCTCCGGGAACGCTGGCCTACCCGCAGACCGCCCCGCCGCATGGCGACAACTCCGGGCAGCCCGTTGGCGGTGCTCCAGACAACGCTTCGCCGCCCCAAGGATGGTCGCCGAGGCCGCCTGGCTAGCGCCGGGCTGGTGGTTACCCGTCAGTAGGAAACGGCTCGGCCGCTGGCACACTCGCGGTCATGAAAAGCACGTTGTACGAGACCGAGCACACCGCCTTCCGGACGATGACGCGCGGCTTCCTGGCCAGGTACGTCGTGCCCTTCCACGATCAATGGGAATCAGACGGGATCGTCGACCGGGACATCTGGACACAGGCCGGCCAGCAGGGACTGCTCGGGACCGACGTCGACGCGGTCTACGGCGGCGGGGGCGTACGAGACTTCCGGTACAACGCGATCGTCGGCGAGGAGCTCGTCCGAGCCGGCGCGAGCGGGGTCGGTTTCGGCGTCCACAACGACGTCGTCGCCCCGTACCTGATGAGCCTGACCACCGAGGAGCAGAAGCAGCGGTGGCTACCCGGATTCTGCTCGGGCGAGATCATCACTGCGATCGCGATGAGCGAGCCCTCGGCAGGCAGTGACCTGCAGGGCATCATGACCACGGCC
>JACCTM010000416.1 GCA_013812385.1 Geodermatophilaceae bacterium
GTCGCGACCCTGCTGGTGATGATCTTCGCCTTCCGCTGGGCCCGGGTGCCGGAGTTCCTCGGCCGCAACTACGACCGGGAGAGTCGAGTCGGATGATTCCAAGGGACCCGACATGGCGATCAAACACACACTGGCATCCGGCAGATCCACGTCACTGACACCGACATCGAGAGGTCCGTTGCGTTCTATCGGGACGTGCTTGGACTACAACACCTCTTCACCGTTCAAGGCCAGCAGATGGCCTTCTTCGGCGCTGGCGGAGTACGGCTGTATCTCGCCGTGGCCGAGAACGAGCGGTCCCGGTCCCGACCGGTCAGCTATTACGGGGTGACTGATCTGGACGGTGCGTACGAGACGCCGTGGCTCGTGGAGCCGTGGAAATACGGACCGCGGCTCGCACGGCGACGGCACCGTGGAGTTGTGGATCACCTTTGTCTACGATCCGGACGGGACACCGATCGGCCTGAGTCAGGAGCGGGTGAGCTGACCGCCCGCGTGTGGCTCGGCTGACCGATACCGACATGATGTCGCCGTGCGCGTGCTGATCGCCCTCGGTGGGAACGCGATGACCGGCCCAGGTGGGGACGCATCGACCGAGTCGCAACAGAATGCGATCACGCTGGCCTGTGAACGACTGGCCGACCTGGTCGTCGCTGGACACGACATCGTGCTGACCCACGGCAACGGACCTCAGGTCGGCAATCTCTTGGTCAAGAACGAGATGGCCGCAGCCGAAGTCCCGCCCGTACCGCTGGACTGGTGTGTGGCCCAGACCCAGGCGACCATCGGGTTCACCATCCAGAACGCCCTGACCGCTGCGCTGCTGGCTCGCGGGGAACACCGGGAAACCGCGGCGCTGGTCACCCGAACCGTGGTCGACATCGACGATCCGGCGTTCCGACGGCCGACCAAGCCGATCGGGCGGTATCTGCCAGTCGATCGGGCGCAGCAACTCATCGAGCACGGGCAGCACTGGGAGGACCGCGGCCAGCGGGGTTGGCGCCGGGTCGTGGCCTCGCCGATGCCACTCGAGGTCCTGGATGTGGCGACCATGGCGGCCCTGGTGTCCTCGGGTCATGTGGTCATCGCGGCTGGTGGCGGAGGCATCCCGGTCGTACGAGCCCAGGACGGCACCGTGCGTGGAGTCGAGGCCGTGATCGACAAGGATCTGACTGCCGCATTGTTGGCCCGGTCACTGGCCGCGGACGTACTGCTGATCGCTACTGATGTGGAACACGTGATGGTGGATTTCGGGACGCCGCAGGCCAGGGCCCTGAAGCAGATCAGTGCAGCGGAGTTACGTGACCACGCCCGCGCCGGCCAGTTCGGCAGCGGCAGTATGGGACCGAAGGTCGAGGCGATTCTGGGTTTCGTCGAAGGCGGGGGGAACCGGGCGGTGATCACCTCGCTGGACCGAATCACCGATGGCGTCATCGGTAGTCACGGAACTGTGGTCGACGCCACAACCCACTGACCCTTCGATCACCGAGCGCCGACGACAGGGGAAGATTGCTACGTACCTATCGTCGCAGGGGTCCCCTGACTCGGATGGCGGCGATGGACACGACAGGAAGGTCTCCCGGTGCCCCAGTCCAGCGATGCTCGCCCTGACCCGATCGAGGTCCGCAAGGTTCCCCTGCACTCGGTCAGCGACGCCTCGGAACTCGCGAAGCTGATCGACGACGGCGTCCTCGAAGCCGATCGAGTGGTCGCGGTCATCGGCAAGACCGAAGGCAACGGGGGAGTCAACGACTACACCCGGATCATCGCCGATCGCGCCTTCCGGGAGATTTTGCAGGCCAGGGGATCTCGAGACGAGGCAGAGGTCAAGAAGGTTCCCATCGTGTGGTCCGGCGGCACCGACGGGATCATCTCCCCGCACGCCACGATCTTCGCCACGGTCGCGCCGGACTCGGTGACGCCCACCGACGAGCCGCGCCTGACTGTTGGGTTCGCGATGAGCGAGAAGCTCCTGCCAGAGGACATCGGCCATACGCCGATGATCGACAAGGTTGCCGCGGGTGTCGTGGCGGCAATGGCCAAGGCGGGCATCACCGATCCCGCCGACGTGCACTACGTACAGACCAAGACCCCGCTGCTGACCATCGACACCATCCGGGATGCCAAGTCCCGGGGAAAGCAGGTCTGGACCGAGCAGACCCACGAGTCGATGGACCTGTCCAATGCGACGACAGCGCTTGGCATCGCCGTTGCACTCGGTGAGATCGACATGCCGACCGATGACCAGGTGATGCACGACCTGTCGCTTTTCAGCGCTGTCGCCTCCTGCTCGTCGGGAGTCGAACTCGACCAGGCGCAGATCGTGGTGGTCGGAAACGCCCGAGGCGTCGGTGGGCGGTATCGCATCGGACATTCGGTGATGAAGGACGCCCTCGACCAGGACGGGATCTGGGCCGCCATCCGCGACGCCGGGCTGGAACTGCCCGAGCGGCCGCACCACACCGATCTGCAGGGCCGGCTGGTGAATGTCTTCCTCAAGTGTGAGGCCGACCCGTCCGGTCAGGTTCGCGACCGGCGCAACGCCATGCTCGATGACTCCGATGTCCATTGGCACCGCCAGATCAAGGCCTGCGTCGGAGGAGTGACTGCGGCCGTGACCGGTGACCCGGCAGTGTTCGTCTCGGTGGCCGCCGTGCACCAGGGTCCCTCCGGTGGCGGGCCGGTGGCGGCCATCGTGGACCTGGGCGATTGACCTGGTGCAGTGCTGATCATCCGTCCTCGCAAGATCCGGATCATGGCCTGGTCCCTGGCCGTGTTGGTCGTCCTCGCGATGATCGTGGTCGGGGTGTTGCTCAAGCAGTCCAGTACAGCGGCACTCACCTTCCGTACGGCCGATCAGCTGGCGATGATCGGCTTGGGCCTGATCATCGGTGGTGGGATCCTCGTGCTGGCCCGGCCCTATGTCCGCGCGGATCCCGCCGGCTTGGTCGTCCGGAACCTCGGCGGAGCCAGGCACATCCCCTGGCAGGTGGTCCGTTCGGTGCGGTTCAGTGGCGCCGTTCCCTGGGCAACGTTGGAACTCGAGGATGACGACGCGTTGACCTTGCTGGCCATCCAGGCGGTGGACGGCGACTCGGCCGCTGAGGCCACGGAGGCACTCCGTCGGCTGCTGGCGCAGTCCCGAGCGGGCTGACGCCGGCTGCCGCTACCGCCGGGCTTCGCCGCCTGAGCGGCTTCGCTGGTATTCTCGTCCTCGACCCACCTGTGCATTGCAGGTGAGCAAGAGGAGCCTGCTCCCACCCGCCAGCCGCCGGTCCATCCAACCGTCGAGTGATCGGGTCCGGTCACCCGCGTTGACGCGTGGGCTCGGTGTCTCGCGGAAGCGTGGCATTGATCGGTCGAGTGGGCCCGGCATCTGTTGATGCCGGGCCTTTCTCATGGGTGCACCGTTCCGACCAGACACGTGCAGACACGCGACAGGAGACGCCATCACCGAGCCCCGCATCAACGACCGCATCCGTGTTCCCGAGGTCCGCCTGGTCGGACCCGAAGGTGAACAGGTCGGGATCGTTCCCATCGGCGAGGCCCTGCGCCTCGCGCAGGACTCCGAGTTGGACCTCGTCGAGGTGGCGCCCATGGCGCGCCCGCCGGTGGTCAAGCTCATGGACTACGGCAAGTTCAAGTACGAGGCAGCGCAGAAGGCTCGAGAGACCCGGCGCAATCAGACGCAGACGGTGATCAAGGAGATGCGCCTGCGGCT
>JACCTM010000452.1 GCA_013812385.1 Geodermatophilaceae bacterium
CACCAGTCCGGAGAACCCGTCGAGCTACAACGCCCACCCGCAGGCCGTCGTCGGCCACTTGGCCAACTACATCTACGAGTACGTCTTCCACGACTTGCCGATCAGCTCGGCGACCTTCCAGCCGATCGATTTCATCTTCCCACCGAACTCGATGCTCTCGCCCGATGCCCGCGCGGCGACGTCGTGTTCGGTCATGGCAGCGACTGGCGCGATGAGTGCGATCGCGAACTGCATCAGCCGGGCGCGTTACGGCGCGGTGGGCTGGGAGCAGGTAACGGCCAGCCAGGGCAACGGCGGAAACGCGGCGGTCCTGGCGGGCCTGAGTCAGTGGGGCGCACCGTTCGCCGACATGATCGCCTACCCGATCAACACCGAGGGTCAGGGCGGACGGGCCACGCAGGACGGGATGGACGCCTACGGCTTCCCGTGGTGCGCCTTCGGTCGCGCGCCTGACGTGGAGAGTATGGAGAACGAGTTCCCGATGCTCGTACCGCTGTCCTCGCACTGGAAGGACTCCGGGGGGCACGGGAAGTACCGCGGCGGGGTGGGTACGGCGCAGTTGTGGGTCAGCCACCACGTCCCGATGGTCTTTCAGATGGCTATCGCCGATAACTCCTCGGTGCAGACCCCGCAGCCGCTGTTCGGTGGCTATTCCCAGCCGACTTGCCCGGGCGTGGTACTGAACAACGTCAACATCACCGAGACGCTGGCCACGGCGGAGTCCGGGACCCTGACGCTGGAAGCCCTGCTGTCCGGGAAGTTCGGCGGTGACGTGAGCTCGCAGCCCTACGGCAGCGCGATCCACCCGGTCATGAACGGCGACAGCATCATCATCGGGTTGTCCACTGGTGGCACGGGGTACGGTGACCCGGTCGAGCGTAGGGCCTCCTCGGTCGAGCGCGACGTCGTCAAGGGGCTGGTCTCCTACGAGGTGGCTCGGGACGTGTACGGCGTGGTCGTGGACCCGGCGACCAACCAGATCGATGAGGCAGCCACCGCCGAAGCACGGGCCGATCTGGTGGCCGCGCGACTTGCTCGCGGCGTTCCTTACGATGAGTTCGTGGCCTCCTGGTCGGAGCGCAAGCCCGACGACGCCATCCTCACCCACTTCGGCTCCTGGCCCGATGGCGCCGTGGTCACTCCGCTGATGCGCCCCTGAGGATCTCGGTCGCCAGATGTTTTCGACTGCGCCGCAGGAGTTCCGGTGACCACACTGTTGGCACCGCGATTGCGCGTTCAGGCGCTTGCCACGGGGCGCGGCGACGGTGCCGGCATCGCCGTGCCGCTGGCCCTGCGATTAGCCGCGCGTATTCAAGAGCGGGACTGGGACGAGTTCACTTGCGATCCAACGCAACTGGCTAACGGGCTCCGGGACCTCGTGGACGCCTGTGCGCCCGACGGGGTCCCGGTAACCAGCTCGGAAATCCTGCTCTCCGGTCGCGCGGACCTGCTTGTCTCCGAACAAGGCAGGGCCGCCGTGGAGGCGACCCGTCGACTCCGTGCGTCGATGGGTGACCGAGCCGCGCTGGTCGCGTGCCTGCCGGGCCCGGATCGGGTCACCGGTGGGACGGATGGTCTGCTGGCCGCGGCGAAGGAGTTCCTCGCTGCGGGTGCCGACGTGATCGTCGTGGGGGACGGGGACGGCGGCGCGGCCGAGGTCGACTTGGCGACGTTGGCCAACGTCGCTCGCTTCCATCGGGCTATGGCCGTCGGCATAGTCGACGGGTACGGGCTACCCGTGGTCGATCAAGTTCCGCTGACCGCACCCAGGCCCGGAGTCGGACTGGTGCTGACAGACGAACAGCTGCCTCGGGACACCGATCTCGGTGACCTGGAGGACTGGCTCGACAGCGTCCGGGGCTGACCGCGCCGGGTACCCGATCACGAACTGCACACCGCGCACCGAAGGAGACCGTCGTGCCTGCCGCCATTCCGCTGGGACTTGCCTGGACGTCACCGTTCGCCAAGTGGGGCGGCCGGCTGTCCGAAGTGAACAGCCTCGACGTCGCAGAGGCGGTGACCCGCAGAGCACTTGCCGAGCGATCGGTGGACATCGAGCAGGTCGACGAACTCGTCCTCGGGTGGACGGTTCCGCAGCCGGACATTTTCTACGGGGTGCCGACGCTGGCGACGCGTCTCGGCGCCTCGAACGTGAGCGGACCGATGATCTCGCAGGCCTGCGCCACCTCCGTTGCTGCACTGCGCGCCGCGGCGGCGTCCATCGATCAGGACCTGGCGCAGACCGTGCTCACGGTGCTGACCGACCGCACCAGTAACGGGCCACTGTTGGTCTACCCGCAACCGTCGGGCATGGGTGGGGCGCCGACGACCGAGCACTGGGTCCTGGACTCCTTCGCCCGCGACCCGGGTACGGCGCAGTCCATGCTGGCCACGGCCGAGGCCGTGGCGACCGAGGAAGGGATCGAACGCGCGGAGCTCGATGATGTGACGGCGTTGCGGCACATGCAGTACGGCGAGCGCGGCGGCCGCGGGGACCACGTGGTGCCGATCGTCATCCCGGGTCGCCGCGGTGACCTGGTCGTCGACTCCGACGAGGGAATCCGGCTGTCGTCGCTCGAGGAGCTGGCAGCGCTGAAGCCGGCCGGCCGAGATGCGCTGCATACGTTCGGATCCCAGACTCATCCGGCCGACGGCTGCGCGGGTGCCATCGTCACCTCGGTCGAGCGGGCCCGGGAGTTGTCCGGCGGCGCCGGAGTGGTCGAGATCCTCGGCTTCGGTACGTCTCGGGTTGCGCCGGCCCGGATGCCGAAAGCGCCTGTGCCAGCTGCGAATCGGGCCTTGGCCGCCGCGGGCCTCGACATCGGAGCGGTCGATCTGATCGCCACGCACAACCCGTTCGCGGTCAACGATGTCTACTTCGCCCGCCAGACCGGGTTCCCGCTGGACAAGATGAATCAGACGGGCTGCAGCCTCGTCTTCGGCCATCCACAGGGACCGACCGGGATGCGGTCGATCGCAGAGCTGATCGCGTTGTTGCGCGAGCGTGGCGGGGGAGTCGGCCTGTTCACCGGTTGTGCTGCAGGCGATTCCGGCGCCGCAGTGGTGCTGCGCGTCCGGGACTGAACCCGCTTGCGGGAGCCGCGTCTGCGGGGATTGGATCAGCCAAAGTCGCTCGCCTGTCTCGGTCACAGCCTAGCGTCGAGATGAGCGCGGCACGCAAAGGCGGGCAGTTCGAAAGGGGTGGGCTGGAACTTCTTGTAGACCTCGTACCACTCGGCGTAGGGGTGCTGTTTGACCTGTTCGTGCGGACGGCGATATGAAGCCGGCCCGTTCTGGACTACATGGTGGCAGGTTGTCGTTCACGGGCCGCGTCACGAGTCGCGGGGGCCGTTTGCGCCTTTTGGTGCGCCTTGAGTGACAGTTAGTGAAGGGGTGTGAGGTGCGCAGAGG